>JAEWSV010000114.1 GCA_023398155.1 Spirochaetota bacterium | reverse complement strand
GTTATGCTCTTCTTCATACGGCGCTCGGTACTAAGGGCCGTAGGCGGCGAGCCGGCCGAGATCGCGGCGGTCGCCGAGCGGGTGGCGGACGGCGACCTCGCCCTTACCTGGGATGAAGGCCGAGCCGCGACCGGCGCTTACGGATCGATGAAGCGGATGGCCCTTCGGCTCGAGGAGATCGTTTCCGAGGTCCAGTCGGTGGTCGCGGGCGTCGCGTCGGGGGCGGAACAGATCAGCGCGTCCGCGGAAAGCCTCTCCCAGGGCGCCACGGAGCAAGCGTCGGCCGCCGAGGAAGTTTCGGCGTCCATGGAGGAGATGGGCTCCTCCATAAGGGCCAACGCGGAGAACGCGCAGAAGACCGAGTCCATATCCCGGGTCGCGGCCGACCGTGCGGGCGGGGGCGGGGAAGCGGTCGCGGAAACCCTGGCGGCAATGAAAGAGATAGCCGCGCGCATTTCCATCATCGAGGAAATCTCGCGCCAGACGAATCTTCTCGCCCTCAACGCCGCGATCGAGGCCGCGCGGGCCGGAGACGCGGGGAAGGGTTTCGCGGTGGTCGCGGGAGAAGTCCGTAAGCTCGCGGAACGCAGCCGGACGGCGGCCGGGGAGATCGCTCAACTGTCGGCGCGCAGCGTCGCTGTAGCGGAGCGGGCGGGTTCCCTCATCGGCCAGGTCGTACCCGCGATACGGAATACCGCCGAACTCGTCCAGGAAATTTCGGCCGCGAGCGGGGAGCAGACTTCCGGGGCCGAACAGATAAACGAAGCCGTTTCGCAGTTGGATCAAGTAGTGCAGCGGAACGCGGCTAGTTCCGAAGAGCTCGCTTCCATGGCCGAGCAGCTTGCGGGACAGGCGACTCAACTTTCTCGAGCGGTTTCTTTCTTTAGGGTAGCGGGAGGCTCCGTCGCGCCGACGGACCTCCCGTAAGCATCGCGCCGATCCTCGCGTTTCCGAAGAATCAGTTGGACATCGCGCGTTCCCCGCCCTAAAATTCGATGCATGAGGATCGGAAAGGCGCCGAACGGCCGAATTTCTCCCGAGTTGATGGGCTCCTTGAGGCTGACCCTGATTTACCTCTGCGTCGGCGCGATCTGGATAGCCTGGTCGGACAGGTTGCTCGCCGAACTCGTGCGCGACGGGAAAGCGTACGCGATGATGCAGACGGTCAAAGGGTGGTTCTACGTCGCCGCGACGTCCACGCTCTTCGGGCTCTTCGCCTTCGCCGAACTCAAACGAATCGCGACGCTCAGGGAAAGCGAGCGCCGCGCGCGTCGGGAGTTCGAGGAGACGGTAGAGGCCTCCCTCCGCGAAAAGGAAGCGTTGCTCCATGAGCTCAACCATCGGGTGAAGAACAACCTGCAGCTTATTTCCAGTCTGCTCTCCCTCCGCATGGACCGCATAAACGACCAGGCATCCAAGGTCTTCTTCGTGGAATTCCTCTCCCGCATCAAATCCATGGCTCTCGTTCACGATAGCCTCTTCGAGACCGAGGATTTCGCCGAGGTGGATCTGCGGGTCCTCATCGAGGAGGCGGCCTCCGAATACGCGGTCGCCTTCGGCTCCCTCGGAATCCGTTTCTCCGCCTCGGTGGAGGGAAACCTCCGGCTGGACATGGAGAAGGCGGTACCTATCGCCTTGATCGTCAACGAGGCGGTGCTCAACTCCATCGATCACGCGTTCCCCGAAGGGAAGGGCGGTACCGTCCGGATCCAAGCCCGAGCCGCGGGCGACGCCATCGAGTTGGAGATCCGCGACGACGGCGTCGGGTTCGATCCCGCCGCCGTCGGCGACAAAACGGTGGGATTCAGCATAGTCCGCGGTCTCGCTCAACAGATCGACGCGACGGCCGATTTCCGATCTTCGCCCGCGGGCACCGTAGTGGTCGTCCGCGTCGCCGCCGCTCAGGCCTCCCTGAAGACGCCGGCGGCCAAATCGTAGCGGCGACAGCGCTCCATGACGGCGTAGGCGGTTCCGCTCGCGTTCTTCTCCAAGGAAGTCCGGAAAGGTTCCGGCGGACAACGGTTATGCGGAAAGAGGTCCCAATGGGTCGGAACGGCGTATTTGCTACCCACCGCTCCGGCGAGCCGTGCCGCATCCCAATGCGATAGGTTGCCGTAGCCCGCGTTGATGCATACCGCCATGACGTCGGGACCTTCCGCGCCCTCAGGCAGGCCGGCGCGCACCGAAGCTCCCGCGAGGAGCGGGAGAGAGTCGGTCCAGGCGCTGTCGCCCGTGTCCCAGAAGGTCGCTCCGTTCGGGAAGCGGAGCAGGAAGCCGACGTGGTTGAGGTCGGTCCCGTCCGTCGGCAGGGCGAAGGTGGCGCGGACGGCCAAGGAGCCGCGGGTCGCTCCCGAGCGGACCCGTTCGGCCGCGGCGAGCATCCCCGGCGACCGCTCGATGATGAACTCCTCGCCCGCGTGGATGGTGCGTACGCGCTCGAAGGGGACGCCGGCTTTCTCGGCTACCGCGATCGCGTCCCGGGGGCCGACCACCCTGATCCTCTCGTCTTCCGCCAGCGCGGCGAGCGTTTCGGGATCGGCGTGGTCGCAGTGGGAATGGGTCAGGAGTACGAGATCCGCGCGGAGCTCGGAGGGCAAGAGCGGCGGAGGATAGAGCCGGCTTTTCGGCGTCGGTTCGCACGATTTGCCCCTGGTGGCGCACCAGTCGCTCAGATACGGGTCTATCGCGACGAGGAACCCGTCCGCTCCCTTCAAGACGAAAGAGTTCTGGCCGAGGAACCAGGCGGAAAAACCGTCCGCGGGAGGGACCGCGTCGCGGATGTCGGCGGCGAGGGCCGCCCGGTCTCGTTCGTATTCCGTTTCAGGCATGGGATAACTTTACGAAAAAAACGAGGCGGGGTCAAAGCTCGGCGTCGAAGCTCGGCGTCGTTTGGCCGCCATCCTTGCGTGTCCGTGGGGCGGGGTGTATACTGCACGGCGATGCCCCACACCATACTCGTTCTCAATCCTGGATCCACTTCAACCAAGGTCGGTGTTTTTCGGGACGAAGAAACCGTCTTCTCGGTGAGCGTTTCTCACTCCACGTCCGATATCGAGCGTTTCGATACGGTGGCGGATCAGCTCGAGTACCGCGAAGTGGCCATCATGGACCTGCTCGCGGATCACGTCGTCAACCTCAAAGCCCTCGATTGCATCGTGGGTAGGGGCGGCCTCGTTCGCCCGTTGCCGCACGGGACCTACCGAGTCAACGACCGGATGAAAGAAGATCTCAGGACCGCCTGTTACGGCGGTCACGCCTCCAACCTCGGCGCCTTGCTCGCCGATGATCTGGCCCACAAACTCGGCATCCCCGCGTACATCAGCGATCCCGTGGTGGTTGACGAGCTATCGGATGTGGCGCGGCTCACCGGCATCAAGTCCATCAAACGGAAAAGCATCTTCCACGCCCTCAACCAACGGGCGGTAGCCTTACGCTACGCGAAGTCCAAGGGCGTACGCTATGAGGACCTGACCCTCATCGTGGCGCACATGGGCGGCGGCGTGAGCGTCGGCCTCCATGCGCGCGGCCGCGTCGTGGACGTTAACAACGCCTTGGACGGCGAAGGTCCCTTCTCCCCGGAACGCGCGGGGTCCATACCCGCCGGGCAGCTCGTTTCCCTCTGTTTTTCGGGCGAGCATACCGAGCACGAGGTCCGTAAGCTGCTCACGGGGCACGGCGGGCTCGTCAGCCTCTTCGGCGTCAACGACATGCGCGCGATCGAGCGGCGCGCCGCGGAAAGGGACGCCGAGGCGGAGCTCGCGCTCCGCGCCTTCGATTATAACGTCGCGAAGGAGATCGGTTCTCTCGCCGCGGCCGCCGACGGCAAGGTGGACGCCATCATCCTGACCGGCGGCATCGCGCACGGGGATAACATCGTCGCCTCCATCAGCGCCAAGGTCTCCTGGATCGCGCCGGTTATCGCGTACCCGGGCGAGGGCGAACTGGAAGCCCTCCGGGACGCCGGGCTCCGCATCCTGCGGGGCGAGGAAATATCCGTCGAGTACTAGGAGATAATCTTGAAAACCATCGCCGAGTTGATTGCGGCCGCGCAGGCCGTCGCAGGAAGACCGCGCATCGCCGTTGCGGCCGCCCAGGACGAGGAAGTCCTGCAGGCGGTGGAAGCCGCGCGGAAGGCGGGGCTCGCGGACGCCATCCTCATAGGCGACCGGCCGGCCATCGAGCGGATCGCCGCGAAGGAAGGCATCGACCTATCCGCCTACGAGATCGTCCATGAGCCGGAACTCGCCAAGGCCGCGGCCTCGGCCGTCGCCCATGTGAGGAGCGGGGAGGCGTCTTTCGTCATGAAGGGGCTCCTCGACACCTCCGTGATCCTCAAGGCCGTGCTCAACAAGGAGACGGGCCTCCACGCGGGGCGCCTCGTGAGCCATGTCGGCGTGGTGGAATCGCCGCACTACCATAAGCTCGTCCTCGTGACGGACGCCGCCATCAACATCGCGCCGACGCTCGGCGAAAAGGTCGACATCATCCGCAACGCCGCGGACTGCGCCCGCGCCCTCGGGGTAGAGACGCCGAAAGTCGCTCTCTTGGCGGCCGTGGAGAAGGTCAATCCGGAGAAGATGCCCTGCACGGCCGACGCGGCCATCCTGACCCAGATGAACCGGCGGGGACAGATACCCGGCTGCGTCATCGACGGACCGCTCGCATTGGATAACGCGGTGAGCGCCGAAGCGGCCAGGATCAAGGGCATAGAAAGCCCCGTGGCCGGCGATGCGGACATCCTCATGGCCCCGTACATCGAGGTCGGCAACGTCCTTTACAAGGCCTTCATGGACCTGGGCGGCGCCAAGGGCGCCGGGCTCGTGGTCGGGGCCAAGGCCCCCATCGTGCTCACGAGCCGGTCCGACACCGCCGAGACCAAGCTCGCGTCCATCGCTTTCGCCGTTCTGGTCGCTTTGAAGAAGTGACCATTTTTCATATTGAACCCGAGGAGGCCGTATGGCTAAGAGAGGCGTGGTCGTCATAGACCGCGAGCGCTGCAAGGGATGTTACCTCTGCGTGCGCGCGTGCCCGGTTAAGGTCTTGGAAGCGGATACGCAGATCAATTCGGCGGGCGTGTACCCGTCGTTGGCGAAGTATGCCGAGAAGTGCATCGCCTGCGGCAGCTGCTACATGATGTGCCCCGATGCCTGCATCGAGGTGTTCGAACGGGAAGGAGTCGAGGCATGAGCGGGACGAAAGAAGAGAAGCGGCTCATGAAGGGCAACGAGGCTATCGCCGAGGCCGCGCTCCGCGCGGGCTGTTCGGCCTACTTCGGTTATCCGATCACGCCGCAGAACGAGCTTATCGCCTATATGGCCCGCAACATGCTGGACCGCGGCCGGGTGTTCATCCAGGCCGAAAGCGAAGTGGCGGCGATCAACATGGTCTACGGCGCGGCTTCCACGGGCGCGCGCGCCATGACGAGTTCCTCCAGCCCCGGCATCAGCCTCAAGCAGGAGGGCATCTCCTACGCGGCGGGCGCCGACATGCCGCTCGTGGTGGCGAACGTCGTGCGGAGCGGACCCGGCCTCGGCGGCATCGCGCCGGCCCAGGGAGATTACTTCCAGTCCACGCGCGGCGGCGGCCACGGCGACTATTACTGCATCGTCCTGGCGCCCAAGAGCGTGCAGGAAGCGGCGGACCTCACGTACCTCGCCTTCGACCTGGCTGACAAGTGGCGGATGCCGGTGATCATCCTGGCCGACGGCATGATCGGTCAGATGATGGAAGGAGTCGTGCTGCCCGAAGAGCGGAAACTTGAAGACCTGCCCAAAAAGCCCTGGGCCATCGGCGGTATGGGAGAGGCCCACCGCAAACCGCACCACCTCTCTTCTCTCGAGCTAGTTCCCGAAAACTTCGAGCAGAAGATCCGCGCCCGCTACGAGCGCTACGAGGAAGTCAAGAAGACCGAGGTCCGCTTCGAGTCGGTCTCCTGCGGGTACGACGACGTGGATGCAGGAAAAAGTTCCTGCTCCGCGGAAGACGCCGATCTCGTGATGGTCGCGTACGGAACGTCGGCCCGCGTGTGCCTGGGCGCCCGCAAGCTCGCGGAGAAAGAGGGCATCAAGCTCGGCCTCTTCCGTCCCATCACGCTCTGGCCCTTCCCCTCCGCCGAGATCGCCCGCGTCGCGCAGAACGGCAAGCCGATCCTGGTGGTGGAGATGAGCATGGGCCAGATGGTGGAGGACGTGAAGCTCTCCGTGCTCGGCGCCGCGCCGGTCCATTTCCTGGGCCGCGTCGGCGGCATGATCCCGACCGAAGAGGAAGTCTTCGCCGAGGCGAAGCGACTGCTGGGGAGATAATCGATGAAGAAGCTCTACGGGCATCCCGAAAGCCTCCTGAA
>JAEWSV010000299.1 GCA_023398155.1 Spirochaetota bacterium | reverse complement strand
ACCCCGGGCTCCGGTGTCGGTAGCTACGCGATAACCGACACGGGAGTATCGAGCCAAAAATCGATTGGGCCGACGGGCGTGGATTTTTCTTATGTGGCGGAAGGAGCGCACAAGTTCACCCTCACGGTCTACGATAACGTCGGCAACGCTTCCGTTTCATCGGACCTTTCCGTCTTCGTCGACCGAACCCCGCCGGCCCTGACGGAGGCCGGCCTTGCCGGCATCCTGTCGCGCTCCATCTCGCTATCCGCCAATCCCGACGAGGCCTCCCTCGATCTGAGCGTCAGAGTTTCGCCAGAGGATTTCCCCGTTGATGACTCGGGCTTTAAACAACTGCTGTTCCGGGAAGACAATACGGGCGATTTCAAGTCTCGCGCGGAGATCGCGGGAACCGTGATCCGCGGCGAGATCGGGGAGCCTAAGACGTTTTACGTCTACGCGGAAGACAATGTCGGTAACCGGACCGCGGCGGAGGCCGCGCCGTCGTTCACGCTGCGGATCCCGCCCAAGAAACCGTCCATGAGTCTGGCCTGCGGAGGCGCGCGGCTCGCGGGCGGAAGCTACGCGTATCGGCCGACGCTGCGCTTCTCGCGGTCCCTGGACGGCCTCTATGATAGTTCGATTAAAAATGGGCTTTTCGTCATCCGTCGGTACGTCGACGGGCGCCTCGACGCGACCATGAACGTCGGCAAGGCGGACGCGCGCTGGTCTGTTTCGGACGGTACGGCCGTCTTCACCGACGCGCTGCCGTCGGCGACGTACGCCCACAAGAAGCTCCGGTACGAAGCGGAGCTCGCGTACTACGATTGCGCGACCGCGGAAACGGTGAAGACGAGCGAGACGGAGATACCGAATACCGTCCCCGCGTACGCATTCCAGGTACTCATCGGAGACTCTCCGGCTACGACGATCGCGACGGTAAGCGCGGGGGGCATCGCATGGGCCGGATCGGAGATCGTCGAATTAGGACGCGGCGGAACGCTGCGCTTCGTCGCTTCGAGCGCGGATGTCGCAAGCGGAAAAGACGCCGATGGGGACGAGGTTTCCTGGAAGGTGACGGCGACGGCTCCGAACGGGGCGCCCCGTTCGTACGCGCCTATAGGCGATGAGGCCGTCTTCGATCCGCAGCTCCTTTCGGGCGAGTGGACGCTGCTCGCCGAAGTGACCGAGAGCTTCACGGTGGGCGGAGTCCCGAAGGCGGAGCCTCATCCGTACCCGGCGTTGTCGGCGCTCGTGGACGCGGAGGCGCCGGCGCTCGCTGCCGGATTCTGGACCTATTCGGCCGACCGGAAGGAGCGCATCGCGGCTTTGGAGGCGAACGGAGCCTCCGGTCCCGTAGTGGCCGTCGAACTGACGGCGACCGATCCCGCGGTCGCCGAAGTCTCCGGCGTCGAGCGTATCGTGGTTTGGAACGCTACGGCCGCCGACGGCGCCCCGCCCGCGACTCTGTACGCGCCGCCCGCCGGAAGCGGCGTCATCGACGCGACCGCCCTGAGCGCGGCGCAGGTCGCCGCGCTTAAGGCGGGGAGCGCGGGTTTGAGCTTGAGCGTGAGCGACGGCGCGATGCGGTCGCTGCTCTGGCCGATGCCGGCCGTACCGGACAAGACCCCGATATATATCCGCTCCGCGGCCTTCGACAAAGCGGGCAACGCGATGACTTCGAGCTTCGGTACCAAGTCGGACCGGACCGCCCCGGCGCTCCAGTTCGCGGACGGCTACCGGTTCGACGAGAACCGGGACGCGGTGATCGATTGGACGTACGCGGAGGGCGACCTTTACCGGTGCGCGATCGAAGCGGCAGGGACGACGCGGACGATGAGCCCCGCGGGCGCGGCGGTCTCGTTCGCGGTGCCGACGCGGGCCGCGGCGGCCGACACGCCGTTCGCGGTATCGATCCGGAGCGAGGACCGCGCCGGGAACCTCTCGGCCGCCTCGACGAAGACGGTGCGCGCCTACGTGCCGATCGTGGAGGCGGCGGGCTCGAGTTCCTGGCGGATGGCGGGAGACGGCGGGGTAGTCCGGGAGTACGCGTTCACCGCTTCGGCGCCGATCGCCGGCGAGCAGCGGCTCGCGTACTTGGATGCGGGGGTCTACCGGACCGTGGGGTCGATGACGGCGAGCGGCGCTTCGCGGATCGTCCACGGCGATCGGCCCTCTCACGCCCGGAATCTCTATCGGCTCCAGAGCCTGACGAGCGACGGGATCGTTTGCGCGACCGCGGAGTTCTCCTACCCCACGACCGTCGCGGCGGCCAACTTCCCGCCGGCGGCTCCGGAAACGCTCGGCCCATCAGCTCAGGCGAAGCCGACGGCGACCTTCGAATGGACTGCGCCCTTCGATGCGGACCTGGACGCGCAGAGCTACTCGGTGTACCTCAAGGATAAGACCGCCGGCGGCGGTTTTGCGCTCCTGCAGGGAGGCATCCGGGAAACGCGGCTGGACGCCGCGGGAAGGCTCGCGGACGGTCATGCGTACGATTGGTACGTGGAAACGACCGACGGGTACGGCGGCTCATCGCGCTCGGCGGAGGCCGCGTTCGCGGTGGACGGACGCGCCCCCGAGGTCGTCGCTTCAACGCCTCCGGGTTTGTTCACGTCGATCTCCGCGCTCTCCTTCGAGGTGCGGGAGTCGAACGCGTATACGGTGGCCTCTCAGGCGACGCGGGATGGGAAGACGGTCGCCTTGACGGCGACGGCCGGGGCGGCCGGCAAATGGACGATGGACCTCTCACCGCTCGCGGGCAAGCCTGCCGTCGTCAGTATCGTCGCCCGGGACGCGGCGGGAAACGAGGGCTCCTTCACGAGCGGGGAGATCCGAGTCGACGTCGCCTCCCCTTCGATCACCGGGTTTTCCGTGACGGGGGGTGCAGGGGCCTACCTGGACTCGCCGACGGTGATCGGCCGGGTCACCGTCCGCGACGACTACGCGGGCATCAAGGAAATAAGGTACGGGACCGTCTCGGCGCCGGGAACCGTTCCGGCGACCTGGCGGACGGCGAGCGGGCGAGCGAGCGCGTCGGCTACCGGGGAGGGCGGCGAAGCCGTTTTCGAGCGGACCTTCGTCATCGATCCGCAAGCGGCGGGGAAGGCGTATCTCGCG
>JAEWSV010000092.1 GCA_023398155.1 Spirochaetota bacterium | reverse complement strand
CGAATACGCCGGCTATCAGGGTCGCGACGATGCCCGCGATGATCGCGTAGATCGAGGCGGGTATCAGGTTGGTGCGGATGATCTTGCCTTCCTTCCCGAGGACGCCCACCGTCGTGCAGGCGGCGACGACGTTGTGCACGCAGATCATGTTGCCGGCCGCGCCGCCGATGACCTGGAGGGCCACGACGATGACCTTGGAGAGGCCCGCGCTCGCCGCGACTTCGTACTGGAAGGTGGTGAACAGGATATTGGACACCGTGTTGCTGCCGGTCATGAAGGCGCCCAGGATGCCGATGAAGGGAGCCACGAAGAACCAGATCGGGGCGAACGCCGCGGCGGCCGCGCCGGAAAGGGCCTTGAGCATGTCCACGTAACCGGACGCGTTGTTCCCCGAGTTCCGCATGATGTTGACCATGCCGACCGCGAAGACCAGGGCGATGGTGGCGGGAACCATCTGCTTGAGGCTCTTGGACCAGGTCTCCCCTACCATCTTCCCGTCCATCCGGTGCAGGAAGATGGTCACCACCGCGATGAGGATGAAGGGAATCGTTCCGGGCAGGTAGAGGAGCTGGAGGTTGTAGACCAACTTGGTGCCCAGGATTCCCTTCCAGGCAAGGGTGACCGCTGGGGACGTGAAGAGGACCTTGATGCCGAGGGCCGGGACGCGGGTGACCACCAGGAGGCCTGCGACGAGGATGTAGGGGAGCCAAGCCAGGACGGGATTCATCTTCGGCTTGCCGTCCTCCACGTCCGCCACGTCCACCGTGCCGATCCAATCGGAACCCCAATATTTACGGTCGGCGAAATCCCAGGTCGTCTTCGGCATGAGGAAGCCGTTCTTGGCCGCGGTGATGGTGATGGCCAGGGCTATGAGGGCGCCCAGGAGCGAGGGGAGTTCCGGCCCCAGGAAGATGGCGATGAGGAGGTACGGCACGGTGAAGCTCAGCCCCGCGAAAAGGGCGAAGGGCAGGACTTGGAAACCCTCCTTGAAGCTCTTCTTCTCCCCGAACAGTTTGGTCATGATCAGGACGATGAGGAGCGGCATGAGGGTTCCGACGATCGCGTGGCCGGTGCCTACGTAGACGCCGACCTCGTGGATGAAGGTTTCCCATGTCCAGCCGTACTGGCCGATGGAGTCGCGGACGCCCTGGGAATCCAGGACGCGGGCCACGCCGCCCAGGATGGGGGTGCCGACCGCGCCGAAACTGACCGGAGTGCTGTTGCCGACCAAGGCCAGGATGGCGGCAGCCAGGGGCGGGAAGCCGAGGCTGACCATGAGCGGACCGGCCAAGGCCGCGGGGGTTCCGAATCCTGCGGCCCCTTCGATGAAGGCGCCGAAAAGGAAGGCGATGATGATGGCCTGGATACGGCGGTCGGGGCTGATGCCGTAGAAGGTGCTCTTGATGGTCCGGATCGCGCCGGAGTTCTTGAGCGTATTCATGAGCAGGATGGCGCCGAAAACGATGATGAGGATGTTGAATGCATCCAACGCTCCGGCGACCGTCGAGCCGGCGAGCCAGTTGAGCGGAACCTTCCAGACGATGAGGGCGAGGATCAAAGCGAGGGCCCATCCGAGGGGCATGACCCTCTTCGCCGGCCAGTTCAAGACGACCATGAGTACGATGACCAATAGGATCGGTAATGACGCGAACAGCGCGAGCATACGATGACCTCCTGAGGTTCGTCCGCTGTCGGGGATGCCGGCATTCCCTTCGGTCGGATCCGAACACGTTAGGCCATCGTAGAACCATATTTGACCACGGTCAAATTTTATTTGAATTTTTCTGACTACGGTCAATTATATAATTTTATATTTAATTAGTCAAAGCAAATATTCAAGAAGAAAATACCAAGTATATATCTTACCTCAAAAGACATACGCTGCAATCCCCAAAATAGGACCATTTTATATAGATAAATTATATTTGTATATGGATAACAAAATATCGACTCCTTTAGCCGCACGCTTGCGCGCAGTTAAAAAAATGGCTGCCGGCCTTGCCTGCTTCGACCTATACTTTTTCCATCAAAATTCGTAGCTATGTAGAGAATTCGTCGCCCGCTCCGTCTTGTCGGTGAACGCGCGGATGGCGCCGGAGGTGGCCGCGGCCATGAACCGCTTGCCCAAGGTGGCGTTCTCGCGGACCCTGGAAAAAGCTGACTGGACCAACACCCGCCTCTTCAAAGACGATCCGGTCGCCGCGATCCGCTCACTTAAGGCGGAGGAGGGAACGGACCCCGTGATCATGGGGAGCGGGGCCGGTTGATATCGGGCAGGGGAACGGATAGGCTGGGGTCAAGGATGGACCCCATGGCCAAGTTGCGCATCAGCGCCGAGAACGCGGAGTATCAGATAATCCAATCGCTCAAGCTGAACCGCGCGAAGCGGGCCAAGGCCTCCGAGGTTTTCATCGAGGGGATAGAATCCATCAAGCAGGCCGCGAGCGCCGGCCTGGAGTTCACGCGGATCGTCTGCGTCGACTTGAACGGCCTCTCTTCCTGGGCGCGGGACCTCATCCGCGATCGTCCGCGGACCACGACCATCGAGATGACGGACGGGCTCTACCGCAACCTCTGCGACCGCGACGAGCCTTCTGAGATAGTGGTCACCGCCAAGACTGTGAACGTCGCCCTCGACGACCTCGCGTTACCCGAACGTCCCTTCGTGCTGGTCTTCGACAGGCCGAGCGACTACGGCAACTTCGGGTCCATCATCCGATCGGCCAATTCCTTCCGCGTGGACGCGGTCTTCGTGGTAGGCCACGCCATCGATATCTGGGATCCCAAGACCATCCGATCGAGCCTGGGAAGCGTCTTCCACTCCAAAATCGTCCAAATCCCTTCTATGGAGGACTTCAAGGCCTGGGTCGCCGCGCAAAAGGCGGCGAACGGGCTGGCGGTCGTCGGCACCGACTCCACTGGCGAAGTATCCCTCCTGGACCGGAAACTGGCGAAGCCGGTCGCGATCGTCCTCGGCAACGAGGCGAAGGGCATGAGCGTCGCCCTCAAGGAAACCTGCGACTACGTCGTGCGCATCCCCATCTCGGGCGCGGTCAATTCCTTGAACGTCGCCTGCGCGGGGACCGTCTTCCTCTGGGACGTATACCGGAACGGCGACGCGGACTCTCGGCCGCCGCGTACGCCATAGGTTCTTTGTCCTATGAGTGAACATGTGAGATGACCGATGTCCCGCTCGGGGAACGGGACTTAGAATCGGGTGTCCCTTCCGGAATTTATTCCGCGAAAGAAAAGAGGAGGCCACCTGTGAAAAGAACGATCTTGGCTCTGTCGCTGATCGCGTCGCTCTCGGCGTTGAACGCCGTCGCGCAGCCGGTCACGAAGCTCCCGCCCATCGAGATCTCGGTGTTTACCGTCAACCCGATGCCGATGCCCCCCGCCGACAACCGCGCCTACAAGATGATCAAGGAAAAACTCGGCGTCACCTTCAAGTGGGACATCGCCGTAGGCGAGAAAGACCAGAAGATCGGCGTCATGATCGCGGGTCAGGACTATCCCGACCTGCTCCACATCGATTCCAACAAATTCATCGAAGCGGGCGCCTGCATCCCCCTGGAGGGCCTCATCGAGAAGTACGCCCCCAACCTGAAGCGCCACTACCAAGCCGACCCGACCGTTTGGAAGAAGATGTTCGAGAAAGACGGCCACATCTACTGCCTACCCGATTGGGGCGTCATAGAGAACGGCGTGACCGCGACCTGGTATTCCGGTTCGGCCATGTGGATCCAGAAAGCGGTCATGAAGGAATTCGGATACCCGAAGATCACGACGATCGACGAGTACTTCGACCTTATCGCCAAGTACAAGGCAAAGCACCCGACCACCGCGGACGGGAAGCCCACCATCGGTTTCTCCATACTCACCTACGACTGGCATAAGTTCTGCCTCATCAACCCGCCGCAGTTCCTGGCCGGATATCCGAACGACGGAAACGGCATCGTGGATCCGAAGACCGAGAAGTACCGGGTCCATCTCGGCGGACCGGAAGCCAAACGCTGGTTCCAGATCCTCAACACGATGAACCAGAAGGGCCTCGTGGACCGCGACTCCTTCGTGGACAACTACGACCAGTACATGGCCAAGCTCGCCAACGGCCAGGTGCTCGGCGTCCACGACCAGCATTGGCAGTTCTTCGACGCCACCAAGGCCCTCATCTCCCAAAACAGGATTTGGGAGACGATGATGCCGCTGCCCATCGTCTTCGATAAGGGTATCCGCCCCCGCTATCGCGAAATGCCCGCCCCGAACCTTCAGCGCGGGTTCGGCATCAGCATCAAGGCCAAGGATCCGGTCCGCATCCTCAAATTCATGGATGAGCAGATGGATCCGGCTTGGCGCCGCGTCTTCACCTGGGGCCTCGAAGGGGTCGATTATACGATCGTCAACGGCGAGCCGGTCTGCACCCCCGAGCAGCGCCGTCGCTGGGACGACGTGACCTGGAAGCTCCACAACCTGCCGGAACTCTGGTGGCAGGAAGCGCCCAAGATCGAGGGGCGGCTCACGCCCAAGGGTATGGCGGCGGAGCTTCGGGACAACAAGACCGAGTATTTCGCCTCCCTTTTCCCCGAGGATGTCGAAGTCCTGAACGCCTACAAAGCCACGAGCTACGCCGAATTCATGGACGCCGACGTGCCGCCGAATCCTTCCTGGTTCCCCGCCTGGCAGATCACCCCGCCCGACGGCAGCCCCGCGCAGCTCGCCTGGGCCAAGGCCGAGCAGACCTACCTCAAGTACCTGCCCAAGGTCATCCTGGCCAAGCCCGCGGACTTTGAAGCGGCGTGGAAAGAATATACGGACGCCCTCGTGAAAACCAACCTGAAGGTCTATGAGGCCTACGTACAGGCCGGTATCGACGAGCGCATCTCCAAGTACGGCGGAAAGAAATAAAGACCGAGCGGCACGGGAGAGCTCGCGCGGCACCTAGCCGCGCGAGCCTTTCGTGCCGTCCCGATGGAGCGTTTCATGCCTAGTACCGCTACGATCCGGAGACCGACCTTCCTTCGTCGGCTTTACACCCAACGACAACTCGCCTGGATGTCCATCCCCCTGGTCCTCTACGTGATCCTCTTCACCTACGTACCGCTGGCGGGCTGGGTGATGGCTTTCCAGAACTTCAAGCCCGCCAA
>JAEWSV010000044.1 GCA_023398155.1 Spirochaetota bacterium | reverse complement strand
CCATCGCGGGAGGCGGCGCGGCCGGCCGGCTCGCCATCGCGGGAGGCGCCGCGGCCGACCGGCTCGCCGCCCGTGAAGCGCCAGTACAGGGGACAGGCGCCCTGGCAGGCGGCGAAGGACGCGCAGGACGCGCAGGCGGCGGGCGCGAAGCGCTTCTCCTTATAGAACGCGGCGGCCGGGGAGGACCAGATCGACTGGAAATCGTCATGGACGAGGTTCCCGATCGGTTCGTCCCACGACGAGCAGGGCAGGACCGATCCGTCGGGGGCCACCGAAAGGAGGCCGTCCGCCGCGGCGCAGCTCTTGTTACCGAGGCCGCGCGCGATCGGGTTGTAGGAACAGAAGGGCGTCGGGCTGTACCAGTAGAAGACGAGCCCCGCGCGCCTGGCCTCCTTGGCGACGGCGTCCACGACCGGGCCGATCTCCTCGTAGGAGACGAAGAGTTCCCGGCTCGCGGCGTTTTCGGCCTCTCCGGCGGCTGCGCCGGTCACGGCCTCTCCGGCGGAGACACCCGTCACGGGGGCACCCGTCACGGGGGCACCCGTCACGGGGGCGCCGGTCGCGGGGGCGCCGGTCGGGATGAAGAGGTTCATCGCGAACCGCTCCACGCCGAGGGAGGCCAGGAAGGCCGGCATCGCGGGGGCGAAGGAGATGTTCTCCCGCGTGATGGTGGTGTTCGTCTGGGTGGGGATACCCGCGGAGCGGAGGGCGGCTATGCCCGCGCGGCCTTCGGCGAAGGCTCCGTCCCGGCCGACGAGGGCGTCGTGGACGCGGGCGTCCGGCGCCTCGATCGATACCTGGGCGCTCCCGAGGCCCGCCTTCTTGAGCGCCACCGCGCGGGCCGGGTCGGCGAGGGTCCCGTTCGTCACGAGGTTGGTCGCGAGGCCGAGGGAACGGGCCTTCCGAACGAGCCGTTCCAAGTCGTCGCGGAGAAGGGGTTCGCCGCCCGTGAAGGAGAAGAAGGGGACGCGCGCGGAGCGAGCGAAGACCTCGATGATGCGTTCGTACGCCGCCGCGGAGAGCTCGGGCCGCTTCTCCGCCGCGGTGAGGGCGCCGGAGCGGCCTTTCTCGTCGCACTTCGCGTAGCAGAAACGGCAGGCGTTATTGCAGCGGTAGGTCACGGTGAGTTCGGCGAGCACGGGGAGGCGGGTGAAGGGAAAGCCGTAGGCTACCGCGGACACGGTCCCGTTCACCGGCTCGTCCCCGCGGTACAGGGCGGCGAGGTCGCCGAAGAAGGCGGCCGTATCGGCGACGGCTTCCGCGGACGGCAGCGCCAGGGCGGCCGCCTTCCCTCCCCTCTTGAGGTAGGCGACGAGGGAGGCCGCCGTGGAGTTGGCCTTGTAGACCCGGTTCGGCGGGAGGATGAGGACCCCGTCCTCCGGCCGCGCGAACACGTGCGGCCCGGCGCGGCTCCAGAACTCGTCGATCCAGGCGAGATCCGCCGGCCGCGACGCGGCGGCCGCGGGGACGGCCGCGATAGCGGCCCGGGCCGGCGCGCTCAATGGGCGCCCCCGGATACGCATGCGCTATGGCAGGCCGAGTGGCACGCCGAATGGCAGGCGCTGTGGCACGCCGAATGGCAGGCGGAATGGCAGGCGTTGTGGCAGGCCGAATAACAGGCGGAGGCCGTCCCCTTGAGGCCCGGCGCCGCGAAGCAGCCGGAGAAACAGGAGGCGGAGGCCATGAAGGCGGCGTAGGTTCCCGACAATTCCGCCGGCAAACCGATGGAAGCCCTCCGGTCCGCGTTGGAGGCGAGGTAGTGCCAGGAATGCCAGTACGCGAAGCTTCCGCCGAGCGGGGCTCCGTTCGTCCCCCGTGCGGCGCCCGGGCCCGCGCCCGCCGGCGCGCCCGCGGGCGAGCCCTCGGCGCCCGCCTCCTCGACCTTTTTTCGGTAGTAGGCCTTCGTCGCCTCGATGTCGCAGTCCCAAATCTTTTCCTGGAGCCGTTTGAGCGCAGCCTCGAAGAAGTCCGCG
Organism: Spirochaetota bacterium; assembly: GCA_023398155.1. Classification (GTDB taxonomy): domain Bacteria; phylum Spirochaetota; class Spirochaetia; order Treponematales; family Breznakiellaceae; genus JAEXTK01. The sequence continues at coordinate 1,388 of JAEWSV010000044.1, read as the reverse complement.
AGGAGGCCGGAGAGGACCCAGCCTTCCGCGTCGAAGGCGGCCAGGAAAAGGTCGCCGTATCCGTCCGGCCGCGCTCCGCCGTCCACGTCCACGAGTCCCGTTCCAGAGCGCGCCTTGAGCCGCTCGATGCGGAGGGGGGCCTCCTGCGCGACCCGTATCGTCCCTTCGGTTTCCAAGCCTTCCAGCATGATCGCGGCCGCGCGCGGGAGGGGCAGTTCGAAGAGGAGGGCCGCCTCCACGGCCTCAAGGTCCTCGGCGACCTTGCCTTCCACGGCGTAGGTTCCCTGGGCGAGGCGGGGCGGCGTCCACGAATCGCCGGCCCAGGCTATGCCCTCCGCCTTCGCGACCGCGGCCGGGAATCCGGCCGCCTTGCGCCGGTAGAGGAGCGCCGCCGCCGCTATAAGGCCTCCGAAGACGATGAAGGCGAGAAGCGGCCGCTCCCGCCAATCCCCGACAGAAGGAACGTCCCGGAAGGCTCCTTCGCCTGAGCCTCCGTTCCCGGGCGACGCGGCTTCGCCTTCTTCGCCGGCCGTTTCCGCCGCGGCGACGCCGGAGAGGAGAGGCCCGAAGTACTCGGCGACCGCCTCCTCCGAGAAATAGAAGAGGATTTCCTGGCCCTGTCGCGCCGCGACGTCCGTTTGGTGGAACCGGAGGGCGAGATAATCCCCGCCCTCTCCCTCCGCCGCGTACCAATCGATGCGGTTTTCCGCGTTCACCCGCTCTTCCGTGGCGAAACCGAGGGAGGAAAGGAGGGCTGACCGGGAATCCCCGGCGGCGCCTTTTTCCGCGGGGATGGGCAGGACCACGGTGGCGGTCCGGTGCTCCAAGCCCTCGTCCCACCGCGGCGGCGCCCAGTGGAAGAAAACCAGGCCGCCGCGGCCCGAGGCCTCGGTGCGGCCCACCATGTCCGCGGCCGCCAGGTCCGCCCCGTAGGTGAGGACCCAGTGCGCCTTTCCCGAAGTCCGCCGCCCGCCCGCGAGGAGCGCGTCCCACTTCTCGCCCGCGCGCCGGATATCCAGGCTTACCCGCGTCCCGTCGGAGAGGTCGGCCCAGCACCGCTCGGGATTCCAGACGAACGGGGCCTCCTCGCCCTGGAAGTAGAATCCTCCCATCGTCCCGGAAAGCACGGTCCAGGCGAGCGAATGGGTCACGTCCGCCTTACCGTCGCCCCGGAGGACGAGGAAGACCTCCGCCGATTCCAGGTCGGCCCGCGTCTCCGCGGCCGCGGGGACGGCCAGTATCCACAGCGCGAGGAGGAGCGCGGCGAACGGCGCGGGAACGTCCGCCGTCCGGGCGGTACGCCTATCGCCGCTCATTCCCGTTCATCCCGCGCGGCCGACCGGTCGGCCCCCGTCCTTCCCTCCGCGATGCCGCCCGCGGCCGAATCG
>JAEWSV010000032.1 GCA_023398155.1 Spirochaetota bacterium | reverse complement strand
TAGTCGCCTCCCTTCCCGGCCTAGACTGCGGATCCTGCGGCGCCCCGAGCTGCCGGGCCTTGGCGGAGGACATCGTGCGGGAAACCGCCGCCAAGACCGACTGCATATTCATCCTCCGCGAACGGCTTCGGGACCTCACCAAGGAACTCCTGGAACTGGAGGCGATGGAACCGCCGTCCCTGGATAAATGACGTTTTTTCCCGTCGGCCGCGCGTCCGTATATACTTCTTTAGGCAAGTCGTGGTATACCGTATGCAAATATAAAGTCTTCTCGATATCAGGCGTACCCTGGGGAGGACTACATGATCGAAAATACGAACGAAACGATCGTCGGGGTCAAGACCTTCTTCGTCGTTCCGGAACTGTCGACGTTCCCGGAAGAGTTCCTGAAAAGCTTCTTTTTGAGGGGCTACGAGACCTACATCCTGGACGATGACCCCTATTGCCCCCTCGAGACCAAGATCGAGGTCCTCTTCGCCGTCTTCCCGCAACTCATCCTCTTCTTCAATATCGATCGGCCGATCAAGGGAATCGATTGGCCGGTATTCATCGCCGGCCTGCAGCGGCGGTACGGCGAACGCGCCATGATCGGCGTCATGTACCAAAAGCGGAACAACCTGGAGGAAGTCCGTAAACTGGAACGCCTCTACCTCTACACCATCGGGATCGTGTGCGGTTGCATCCCCATGGAGTACCAGAAGGCGAAAAACCTCTACCTATTCATGAACGTCCTCGCCGCCAATCAGGCCAGCGGCCAGCGCAAGTACCTCCGGGCCATCTGCGACGACACGTACAAGGCGAACATGGACTATAAAGGCGAGAGCCGCCGCTGCACGCTCCGTGACCTCAGCCTCAGCCATTTCTCGTGCGTCTTCATGAGTCCCGTGCCGGATATCAACGTCAACGAGCGCATCAAAGGCATCCAGATGAACCTGCGGGGCATCATCCTCAAGGTCGATGGAGTGCTTTGCCTCAAGCGGGTCCTGAAAACCGATATGATCAACGTTTTCGTGTTCCGCGCTGAGGACGGAAAGGAGGGGCTCAACCAAGAGCACCTCAGGAAAATCAATGAGCTCGTCTTCCACAACCTGAACGGCAAGATCCAGGAGTTGCTGCGCAAGGAGTTCGACGCGGTACGCGGCCAGGCGCTCAAGAAGCGTCGGGAGCTGACGTCCGCGTGGTTCGATCCGCCCCAGCCGGTCCGGGGCGCGGGCTACGAGGAAGCCGAATTGGAAGCGGTGGACTAGGCCGTCCTACGGCCGGAAGGTCTCCCTCGCCTCGTCCGACTGAAAACGCGGGTGCGGCGGTCGATCATTTCCATTTTTGCACTTCGATGATATTTCCTTCCGGGTCTCGGCCGTAGGCGAAATTGATGGTGCCGACGCCCGCGACTTCGGCCGCTACGATACTTCCGACGAGCCCGCCGCCGTGCTCCCTGATCGCGTTCGCCGCCGCTTCGACGTCGTCCACCGCGAAGGCGATATGTCCGAAGCCTTCGGCGTTCGGCCCCGTCTCCCCCTTCTTGCCGTTCCTCCGATAGGTGAAGATCTCCAAGGTCGGACCGCCCTCCCCGTGGCCGGGTAGGCGGAGGTGTATGCCGCGGATCGAGGCGTCCGCGATGCCGGTGGCCCGATCCAACCAATCGCCGCTGAGATCGCGTTCCGGCGGGACCGGAACGCAGCCGAAGACCGCGACGTAGAAATCAGCCAACTTCTTCCAATCCCGTGCCACGAGGTTCGTGTGGATGTATCGAGCGCGCATGGAGGGCTCCTTCACCGTAAAGGGTAGACCATCGATCAATAAATTCCATTCGATCCCTTAAGGTCCGGGGAACGGGGTTTTCCTCGTCGACTCGCGCCGGTATTTCGGAATGAACGAGATCCCCGTTTCGCCGGATACGGCGCCTTCGTCATCGTGCTCGATATCGATAAGGTCCTCGGCGAAGGGACGGAAATAACCGCTGAGGAGCCGAGGCTCGAGGCGGCCCGCTAGTACTTCCGCTCGCGGATGACTTCCTTGGCCACTTCGGCGGGGAAGACTTCCTCGGCGGTGATGATGCGGGTAGGCAGATCCACGCCGTCCATGAAGTCCTGGACCACCTTCATGAGTTGGGGGCCGAGGAGGGGCGTGCACTCCACGGTGCAGTTGAGCTTACCCGCGATCATCGCCCGGAAAGCCTCGCGTACGGCGTCCACCGAAACGATGACGATGTCCTTCCCCGGCGCGATGCCCGCCTCTTCCATGGCCTCTATGGCGCCGAGGGCCATGTCGTCGTTGTGGGCGAACAGGACGTCGATGCGCTCCCGCTCGGCGGCGAGTATCTCCCGCATCCGGTCGCGGCCCTGGTCCAGGTAAAAGTTGGCGACCTCCGACCGGACGATGCGGAAGGCCGGATGGGCGGCGAGGGTGGTCTCGAAGCCGACTTTCCGGTCCAAGGCCGGGGCCGATCCTTCGGTTCCGCGGAGTTCCACGATGCGGACCATACCGTCCGCGGGGATGCGGCCGCGCATGTAGGCGAGGAGCCAGCGCGCGGCCCTGCGGCCTTCCTCGGTGAAGTCGGAGCCGACGAAGGTGGTCCAAAGGGACTCGTCTTTCAGATCCACCTCGCGGTCCGAGAGGATGACGGGAATGCCGGCCTCCTTAGCCTCGGTCAGGACATCCTCCCAGCCGCTTTCCACGATGGGGGAGAGGGCGATGACGTCCAGGCCTCGGCGGATGAAGGACCGGATCGCTTCGATCTGGACCTCCTGGCGCTGCTTGCCGTCCTCGAAGTAGAGGTCGATGCCCGCTTCCCGCGCGGCTTCCACGATGGACCGGGTATTCGCGAGCCGCCATCGGCTTTCGCTGCCGACCTGGGCGAAGCCGAGCCGTATGGGCCGGTTCCGCGGTTTCGGACGTACCGGCGCGGCGGACGCGGGCGGGTAGACCTGTTGGGCGAGGTTGGTGCGGGCGGTCACCTTACGGGTCCGCAGGTATATTTTTTTCGGTATGCCCGCCTTCTTGTCCAGGATATCCACGGCGTAGGCCACTGCTTCCTTCCCGCCCGTAGGACAGATGAAGGTCGCGGAGAGTACGCCGCGGCGCACGAGGTCCAATCCGCCGTTCGGCCCTTCCAGGCCGTCCACGCCGATTATATCGATATTGGAAAGGCCCGCTCGGTGGGCCGCCAGGGCGGCGCCGTAGGCCATGGCGTCGTTCTGGGCGACGATGGCGTCGGGAGCCTTTTGAGCGGAGAACCGCTCCAGGAGGAGATCTTCCGCCCGGTCCCGGAGCCAGTCGGCGGTAACGGGAGGAGCGATGACGATGGAAGGGTAGCGCGCGATTTCTTCGCGGAGGCTTTCGCTGCGGGCTTCGGCGGGCGGCGAACCGGAGCGGCCTTGGACCTCCAGCACCGTGCCGCCGCGGCCGCCGAGCAGCTCCGAGACGTACCGGCCGGTTTCCCGGCCGATGAGGCCGTTGTCGGGGCCGATGTAGAGGGAATAGTCGTACCCTTCGACGTCGCGGTCCAGGACGATTACGGGAACCTGGCGGTACGCGTCCGCTACCACCGGCGTCAGGGCGGCGGCTTCCGTCGGGGAGATGATGAGCAGGTCGATGCCGTAGGCGAGAAGCTTGCGGACGTCGGCGACTTGCCGCTCGCTCGAATCCACCGCGTCGGCGACCACGACGCGAATATCCGGGTACTTGGCGGCCTCCGTCCTGATCTCCTCGGTCATCGCGATGCGCCAGGGCTCGGAGAGGTTCGCTTGGGACACGCCGATGAGCCGCCGCACTCCGTCCTTCGCGCGGATCGTTTCCTCCCCGCGGTCCGGCGGATTCATGGCCGCGGTCACCGCGAGTCCCGCGACGAGGGCCGCGCTGATGGAGGCGATGAAGGCTAAAATGATGAAGACGGAAAGGCGTGAGGGAAGCCTCATCTCGCGCTTCCTCCCTTTTTGTACTCGGTCGGGCTGACGCCGAGGACCTTGCGGAAAGCCCGGCTGAAATAGTGCTGGCTGCGGTACCCGACGCGGTCGGCCACCTCGAAGACCTTGACCGTGGGATCGGCCATGAGCCTGAGGGCCTTATTGATCCTGGCCCGGGTAAGGTACTCCACGAAGGAGAACCCCGTGGATTGTTTCATGAGCCGCGAGAGGTAGCCGGGGCTGATCTGGATCTCGGCGGCCGTTTCCTCGAGCGAAAGCTCCGGGTTGGCGCAGTGTTTCTCGATGTAGCTTTGGGCGAGGAGGACGAAAGCCTCGTAGCTGCCTCGCCGCGCCACTTCGGCGGCCGCGTCCTCATAGGCTTCGCTCACCGAGCGGCCGGGGGCAGCCGTACCGTCCGAGCCCGAGCGGACCGTCGCGATGAGGGGCGCCTGGTGGGTCGACTCCTCCACCGCACGTTCGATGGTCTCCGCCGCGGCCGCGATCGTCGCGTCGTCGGCTTCGGAAAGCGCGACGATGTTCTCCGATCCGTCGATGACCACGAGGGCCGCTCCGGCGAAGGCATCCTCCACGATGGACTTCACGGCATAGGTCATGAGGCGGCGGTACCCTTCCTTGAGATTCCCAACGCTCATGACGCGTTCCACGACGTGGATCACGGTAACCGCGGGGCTGCCGGGGAGGCCGAGGGAGAGGAAGGAGGCCGATTCCTGGATCTCCGTGAGGGACAGGGCGCCCGAGATCCAGTCGCGGAGGAAGGATTCCCTGAGCGCGTCCATATTCTCCGCCAGGCGTTCCCTCGCCCAGGCCACGTACTTGTCGGCTTCCCGCCGCATGGAAAGCTCCGCCTTGGCTCGGTCGAGCGTCTTGCGGATCTGTTCCTCGGTCACCGGCTTGAGCAGGAAATCGAAGACCTTAAGCGACAGGGCTTTCCGCGCGTATTCGAATTCGTCGTGGCCGGTAACCACGATCACGATCCAGTCGCGGCCGAGCGCCCCGAGGCGTTCGGCGAGCTCCAAGCCGTTGATGAACGGCATCCGGATGTCGATGAAGAGGACGTCGGGGGCGGTCTCGCGCGCCTGTTCGAGGGCGGCTTCCCCGTCCTCGGCCTCGGCGACGACCTGCGTCTCAGGATCGATGCGCTCGATGAGGGCTTTGAGTCCGCGGCGGATCTTGGGCTCGTCGTCGGCGATCAGGACCTTCCACATCTCACTCGTCCTCCTCGACCACCGGCTGCCGGACCGTCACGGTCGTGCCGCGTCCGCGCTCGCTCTCGTAGGTAAGCCCGAACTCGTCCCCGAAGCTGAGCCGGATGCGCTCGTTGACGTTCCGCGCGCCGAATCC
>JAEWSV010000024.1 GCA_023398155.1 Spirochaetota bacterium | reverse complement strand
GGCTGCGGCGATGGCCCCGCAGAGTACGGCGCTTCCGGGCGCGACGGTCGTCGTACCCTTATACGGCGTGATCTCGTCGTAGCAGAGGTGCCCGACGAAGACGATGTCGAATTCTTTCAAGAGATACTCCTCGCTGTTGCGGCGCGCGTCCGGCTCTGCCCGGGCCGCGCCGGTTCTACCCCTTCACCGACCCCTCGGTCACGCCGAGCGTCACGTAGCGTTGGAAGAGGAGGAAGATGATGAGCGGGACCACCATGGCTATCACCAGGGCGGCGCTCAGGATGGGGACGCGGAGGCCGAACTCCCCCCGCATCATGGCGATTCCCACGGTGAGCGTCCGCTTGGTCTGGTCCTGCAGGATGAGCAGCGAGAACGGCAGCTCGTTCCACATGGACTGGAAGCCGATGATCGCGATGGTCGCCATCATGGGCTTGGCCAGGGGCGCCATCACCCGGGTTAGGATGCGCAGTTGTCCGGCGCCGTCTATGCGCGCGGCCTCCACGAGCTCGTACGGCATGTCGGCGAAGTAGGTCGTCATGATGTAGGTGCCGAACGGCGCGAAGTAGGCGACCCAGGAGAGGATCGTGCCGAAGCCGGTGTTGGTGAGGCGCATGAGCGAGATGAGCTTGAACACCTGCGTCGCGAGGAGGAGCTGCGGAAAGATGGAAAGGAACAGCACGAGGAGGAAGATCGGCCGGCGGAAAGCGAACCGCATCTTGCCGAACGCGTAGCCCGCGAAGACGCAGACCGCGATATACAGGCCCAGCGCGACGGGAACGTAGAGCAGGCTGTTGACCGTATACCGCAGCAGCTGCCCGCTGAAGGCCGCGTACTCGTAGTTGTCGAATACGACGACCTTGGGCAGGGAGAGCGGATTGATCGTGAATTCGTCGATGGACTTGAGGCTCGCGCTCACCACGTTGTAGAGCGGCAGGAGCGAGGCGACGACGAGCAGGAGCATGAGCGCCTGCACGAGGGTCCGGGCGACGGGACCGAAGGGGCCGGCCTTCCTCATGCGTTCCTCCTCTGCATCAGGCGGATCTGGGCCGTCGATATGGCGGCGCAGAACACGAACAGGACCATGGCCCAGGCGCTCGCGTAGCCCGCGCGGAACTTCTGGAACCCCTGGGCGAAGATGCCGTACTCCAGCGTGAAGGTGCTGTAGCCGGGACCGCCCTGGGTGAGCGTGTAGATGAAGGAGAACATGCGCGCGAAGACCTCGATGAAATTGAACACGACGAAAAATTCTATCGCGAAGCGGACGCTCGGCACGGTGACCGCGAGGAAGGTCTTCCAGAAACCGGCTCCGTCGATGATGGCGGCCTCGTATACCGTCGCTTCTATGCCGTTCATCGCGGCGAGGAAGTAGATGATGCCGAAGCCGAGATGCAGCCACACGACCAGGATGAGTCCTATGGAATTGATGGCGAGCGCCGGGTCGATGAGGAAATGCACCGGTTCCCCGAAGAAAGCCTTGATCACCGCGTTGAGCACGCCGTCGTCCCGGAGGTAGATCGAAAAGATGACGCCCATGATGACGTAACCCAAAAGGTTCGGGATATAGAGGATGGCGCGGTACGCCTCCCACCCCTTGATGCCTTCGCGGAGGAGGGCCGCGACGAAGAGGGTGAAGACCGTACTGAGCGGGATATACAGGATGAAGATCCCCGTATTGAGGATGGACGTCCAGAACGCCTGGTCCTGGAACATTTTCTTATAATTGGTAAGGCCGATCCATTTCTGCGCTCCGTAGCCCTTCCACTCGGTGAAGCTGGCGAAGAGGTTCATCGCCACCGGATACAGGATGAACGCGGACAGCAATAACAGAAGCGGCGCCAAGAACGCGTACGGCGCGGCGCCGTCGGAAACTAAACCTCGATGACGCATGGGGCATACCTCGCGGATACGGAGAGCGGGACGCGTACGTCCCGCTCCCTCTCTTTATTCTCTACTTGTTGACGAGCTTCTGGTACTCGGAGAGGAACTGGTCGATGGTCAGTCCGCCGGTCACGAAATACTGGTCGGCGAGGCGGTTCACGTCGTCCTCGTAGCCGTTGTAGAACAGCGGCGGGTAATCCTTGGCGGTGCCGCTCTTGAGGTAACCCTGGATCTCCTTGAGCACCGGGTAGGCGGCGTCGGAGCCGGCGGCGGCGGTGTTCGGGGAAAGGGCGCCCGTGGAGGCGGCGTAGATCTTGGCGCCTTCGCCGGTGGTGGCGAACTTGACGTAGGCCGCGGCGAGTTTCTTGTTCTTGGACCAGGACATCACGCCGTAGCCGATGCCGGCGCCCTGGGCGACCTGCATGTCCTTGTACTTGCCGCCGGGGAGGTTGACCGCGGGGAAGTAACCGACGTTATTGGCGCCGAGCTTGTCGGAGAAGACCTTCCAGTTGCCGACGTCGGAGAGCAGGCCAACGAACATGGCCCCGCCGCCCGCGGCGAACTTGTCGATGCCGTCCATGAAGTACGGGCGGGAGAAGCCGTCCTTCTCTACGTAGCCCTTATCGATGAGGCCCTTGAGGAACAGCGCCGCCTCCTTGAAGGCCGGGTCGGTGAACTTCTGGGAGCCGTCGGCGAGGCCGGCGACCTTGGGGCCGTAACCGTTGGCCACGGCGGTCCGGAGGAAGAAGTTGACCGTATAGGTCTGGCCGGAGGTGATGGGGACGATGCCGGCGGCCTTGAGCTTCTCGCACGCGGCCAGGAATTCCTTGGCGGTCTTGGGGGCCTTGTTGGGGTCCAGGCCGGCCTTCTTGAAGTACGCCTTGTTGTAGTAGATGCCGAAGCCCTGCATGGTCATCGGGAGGACCTTGATCGGATTGCCGAGCTTCTGGTCCAGGGAGCACATCTCCATGCTCGCCTCGGTGAACTGGCCCTTGACGTCCTTGATGTAGGAGTCCAGGTCCACGATGATGTCGGCGAAGCCGTTCACGCGGGCGCCGGGGTGGAACATCGCGACGTCGGGGCCGGAGTTCGCGGC
>JAEWSV010000021.1 GCA_023398155.1 Spirochaetota bacterium | reverse complement strand
CCTCATGAAGCTCGCGGACTGATAGCGGGGCAGGAAACGGACTTCCTTCCCCGTCTCGAAGCGGGCGACTACGACCGGTCCGTCATCGCTCTCACGGACGCTCGCTACCGCGCCGTAGCCGTAGTCGTCATGGAAAAGCTTGCCTCCGACACGCCAGAGACCGTCGGCTGAAACGGCGAGCGGCCCGTTTCCGCCAAACCCGCCCGGAGCAGGCGGCGCCCCGAGACCGTGCGGGTGCTTCCCGACGACGCGGACCGCATCCTTCGGTATCTCCCGCAGGAAAAGAGAAGGCTCCGACGGCTGGGTCCGGCCGAAGAGGCGTCGCTGGGCGCAGGAGCAGATGTATAGCTCGTCCATGGCCCGCGTCGCGCCGACGTAGAAGAGGCGGCGCTCCTCCTCCAATTCCTCGTCCTTCTTATCGTCGCGCGGGAACACTCCCTGTTCGAGTCCCGTCATGACCACGCGGCGGAATTCGAGGCCCTTCGTGTTATGCACCGTGATGAGGGTGACCGCGTCGTTGGAATCGTCCGCCCGTTCCATCGCGCGGTCCAGTTCGATATGTTCGAGGAATTCGGCAAGGCCGTCCAAGGTCGGCGCATACAGGCTCGCGGCGTTAGCGAGTTCCTGGAGGTTCGCGAGGCGCTGGGTGCCGGAAATCTCGTCTTGGGCGCGGTGGTAGTCGGCGATGCCCGAATCCAAGACGAGGCGGACGACGAACGGCGACAGGCCCTCCCCCGCCACGAGTCCCTCCCGCGCGGCCTCGCGGGCTGCCCTCTTGCCGCGGCCGGCCGTGGACGGCTTTTCGGCCGCGGCTTCGGCGCTAGCCGCGGCTTCGGCGCTAGCCGCGGCTCCGGCGGCCACCGCTCCGTTCGAGGGCGCGGTTGCCGCTCCCAGAGAGGCGAGCAAAGCCCGCCCCCCGTCGATCGCCTTCAGGAATTCCCCGAGACCGGCGCGGGCCTTGGCGGGTAGGGACGAGGAGAGACGTCGGGACGCCGCGGCAAGGTCTCCGAGGAGGGCCGCCGCCTCGACCAAATCCGAACCCCGCGCGGGGCTCGCCGCCGTCGCGGCTTCTTCCACGATGCGTTCCAGGGTAGCCGCGCCAACTCCGCGGGTCGGTTTGTTCACCACGCGGCGGAACGCCACCTCGTCGCGCGGATTGACCGAGAAGGCGAGCAGCGCGAGGGCGTCCTTGACCTCCTCCCGCTCGTAGAACTTGAGGGAGCCCACCACTCGGTAGGGAATCCGGCGCCGGAGGAATTCGGTCTCGAAACCGAGGGACTGGGCGTTCGTCCGGTACAGGATGGCCCAATCGGCGTAGCGGGCGCCTTTCCCGGCCTCGCCCGCCTTACCCACGGACCGTTCCACGAGTTCGGCGCAGAACTCGGCTTCCGCGTCCTGGTCGGGCAGGAACGCGAGCGTCGGCTTCTTGCCGTCCCCGCGCTCCGACCGGAGGGTCTTACCGAGCCGGTCGCGGTTGTAGTCCACGACGCCGCCCGCGACTGCTAGGATGGGGGACGTGGATCGATAATTACGCTCCAACCGTATGACCTGGGTGCCGGGGAACCGATCGGGGAAATCCAGGATATTGCGGACCTCGGCGCCCCGGAACCGGTAGATCGACTGGTCGTCGTCGCCGACGACGCAGAGGTAGGTCTCTTCTCCGCAGAGCTCCTTGAGGAGCTCGAACTGGGCGACGTTGGAGTCTTGATACTCGTCCACGAGCACCACCCGGAACCGCTGTCGGAAACGTTCGCGGACTTCGGGGTGGTCCCGGAGGAGCTGCACAGGCTTCTTGATGAGGTCGCCGAAATCGACATTGCCGATATGCGCGAGCTTCGCCTCGTATTGCCGGTAATAGGTCCGGAATTCGGGGCGGTGGTCGATGCCTTCCAGCTCGGCGTCCTCGGGGTTGAGGAAGTAGTCCTTCGCCCGGGCGATGAGATGCGCGGTCCGGGCCGCCTGGGAGCGCGTCGCGTCCTCCATGATCGTACCGAGGAGGGTCGTGGCGTCATCGTCGTCGTAAATTACGAAGTTGGAGTCCAAGCCGAGGAGGCTACCGTTGCGGCGGAGGAACCAGGCGCCGAAGGAATGGAAGGTCCTGAGCACGGCGCGCGAGGAGCGGGGTTCGATGCGGGCGGCGCGTTCGGCCATCTCCCGCGCGGCCTTGTTGGTGAAGGTCACGGCCAGGATGGACTCGGGTGCTATGCCGCGTTCGCGGATGAGGTACGCTATCTTGGTGGTGATGACGCGCGTCTTGCCGGAACCAGCGCCGGCGAGGATGAGGAGCGGAGAACCGGTATGGAGCACGGCTTCCAGCTGTTCCTCGTTGAGGGGAGAAAGATAGTCATCGACGCGGAACGCGGAGTCACTCATCGCGGTGCGCGGCGTCCAGGTCGAAGCCGGCGCGACCGAACACGAGGCCGGTCACGAAGGTACCGGGGACGAGTTCCCCGTCCGCGCTGAGCACCGTCGCGCCGTCCACTTCGGGTGCCTGGCAGGCGGCTCGGGCGAGATAGAGGCCGTCTTCGCCTTCGACCTTCTCCTCCACGAGGAGGTCAAGCTTACGGCCGACGAATCGGTCCATGCGCTCCTCGCTGATCGTCGTCTGCAGATCCTCGATGTCCTGCTTCCGCTCGGCCGCGACCTTCTTGGAGACGCGGCCCGCCATGCCGAACGCCGCCGTCCCCTCTTCCCGCGAATAGGTGAAGGACCCGAGCCAATCGAGGCGGGCCGCGGACTGGAAGTCGAGCAAGGCCCGGAAGTCCTCCTCGGTCTCGCCGGGGAATCCGATCAGGAAGGTCGAACGTACGGTCGCGTCCGGTAATGCGGAGCGGATGTCCGCGATGAGCTTGAGGTAGGTCTCGCCATTCCCCCGACGGTTCATCGCGCGGAGGATGCGCGGCGAGGCGTGCTGGAAGGGCAGATCGAAGTACGGCAGGATTCGGGTATCCTTACCGCAGTTGTCCAGGATGCGCCGCGGGAAGTTGTCCGGATGGATGTAGAGGAGACGAACCCAGAAGCGCCCCTCCAGGGCCGAGAGGGCATCCAGCAGTTCGGGGAGCAGGCATTTTCCGTCGGGATTCGTTCCCGCGGCGCCGTCGACTCCGTAACTGCCCAAATCCTGGCCGATGAGGCAAAGTTCCTTCACGCCGCGGCGGAGGAGTCCCCGGCATTCCTCCACCACCTGCGCGACCGGCCGGCTGCGGAGGCCGCCCCGGATGAGCGGTATGGCGCAGTAGGTACAGCAGTTGTCGCAGCCTTCGGTGATCTTCACGTAGGCGGAACCGGGCAGGGAGAGGAGCGGCCGATCGTCGGTACAGGAGGCGAAATCGATTCGCCCCGAGGGGTCGATGTCGGGAACGACCGCCGAACGGGCACCGCCCATCGCGAGGGAGGCCGCTTCGGCGATGCGGGAAAGGTCAGCGTTGCCGAAGAAGACGTCCGCCTCCGCGAGCTCGTCCACAAGATCCTCGGCGTAGCGCTGCGCGAGGCAGCCGGCCAGGAGGACCTTCTTATCCGGGTAGGCGGCCTTGAACGAAAGGACCGCCTCTATCGATTCCTTCTTGGCGCTTTCGATGAAGCCGCAGGAATTGACGATTATGAGTTCGGCTTCAGCGGAGTCTTCCGCCGCGGTCCAGCCCGTGCGGCCCAGGACGGCCATCATGGTCTCGGCGTCGACCTGGTTCTTCGCGCAGCCGTGGGGATCCAGAAAATACCGCACGGCCGCTAGTCGAGCCTCACGGTGGTCAGCTTGAAGCGTCCGTCGGCATCCTTCACCCACTTGAGATCCGTGACGACGACCTCGCCCGAACCGCCGATATCCAGATCCACGGTCTTGCCGCCGCCGATGGCTTGGAGCTTGACGGCGCCGGCGTTGGACACCCAGAGGCGGATACCGTTCTGGGCCTGGACGTTGAGCATCTCCGCCTTGTGGAAGTACCGTTCCTCCCGTTCCTTGCGGTCCGCTTCCCAGCGGAACATGCAATAGCCTTTGAACGTGGCCTGCAGCGTGAAGGGATAGGGATTGGGGG
>JAEWSV010000483.1 GCA_023398155.1 Spirochaetota bacterium | reverse complement strand
TGCCGGGACGTCTCGTTTCCCGCCGAACTCGTCGTCCGGGGTTCCACCGGACCCGCTCCGTACGGGTAGGGGCGGGGAGACGGAGCGCTGCCGTTCGAGCGGTCCGTCTCCTTCCGGTTGACAGGGCGAACCGAAACGCCGATATCTGTAGTGCAATGAACTTCGCCCCTTTCGCGCGTCGCGCGCGCATAATCATACTGGCGGCGGTCTTCTGGGTACTCGGCCCCGTTTCGGCGTCGGCCGATCTCGCGGTCGCCGATATTCCCGACGATTCCTCCCTCCGCGCCGCGATCCTGGACTCCTGGTTCCGCGCTCCGCCCGCCGAAGCGCTTTCGCGCAAGAGCGAACGCCGCCTGTTGGACGGCGGCGATACGGTGGAGATCCGCATCGAACAGGGCAAAGACGAGTTCATGGTGGTGTTGGCGCGCGAGCGGGACGGAAGATTCCCCGCCTGGTCGCAAGGCAGCTGGGTCCTCTACCGGCGCCGTTCCGACGGGAGCCCTACCCGCATCCGGGTGTTCCTCCGGAGCGACCCGTACGCGTATATCCAGTTCCGGCCCGGCGGCGCGGGGCGGACGGTCCTGGACGCCGTGGCGTACGGCGCGTACCTCGCCCGCGGCGCCGTCGTCTCCCAAGCCTTCGATAGGCTCCTTTCCCTGCCGCTCTCCCGCGCCCTTTCTTCGGCGGGGAGCTCCTTCCCTATCCGCTATTTCGAAGCGGAAAGCGGCGACTACGCCGACGCGCGCTTTCTCAGGGAGGCCATCCGTTCTCGGCTACCGGAGCTGAGCTACGCGGACGACGGCGCCTTCGACGAGGCGGGGCGACCGGTCTTCATCGAGACCCTCGAGCCGCAAGGCGAGAAGGCCGGACTGAATTGCTCCGGCTTCGCCAAATGGGTCGTGGACGGAATGCTCAGGCCCCTCACCGGACGGCGGCTCGGGATCGCTGAACTTAAGGCTCCTATGGGGGAGCGCGGGACTTCCTTTTCCGAACCGTACGAGGATGCCCTCGATCCCTATTTCGGCCTGGACTGGACGCGGAATCTGGCGGCCGCGGCGGCCGCCGCGGTGCGCGGCTCGGGTAGCGCGGCCCTGTCGGAGATCGAGGTGCGGCAAGGCGCTGTAGCGGCGCTCCGCCTGAGCGGTGACCCCAATTCCCAGCGTTCCTACCTGCCGTACATGAAGGACGTCGGTTTCGCGATGGAGGGCCTCAAGGCCACGCTTTTCGGCTTGGCCGTGGATGAGCCCGGGCGAATGTACCTGGCCTCGATCAACGCCGAGGTCGGCGACGAGCCGCGGCTCAGGCGCCACTTCCACGTCGCGGTCCTCATGCCGCTTTTCGAAGAGGACGGCCGGTTTACCGTCACCGTCTTCGAGAGCGCCGCGGAGACGGATTTCGACGCCTTCGTCCGCCGGTACCCGCTCATGCACGCCAACTTGGTCCGGCTTCCCGTGGAGAGTACCTTCGCCCCGTGACCGCTAAACTTCCGGGGCGATTCGCACGCGGGATCCATACCCCGCAACTCCGCTGCGCTTTTCGAAGCAGGAAGGCCAGCCTAGCCAGCGGTTGTGATCCGGGGTATGAATCCCGCATACAACCCATACTTTGCAGAACAACGACTTCGCAATTTGTTGCGAGGTCGTTGATGTAACTTTTTGATGAGCGGGATATTGTGGAGGGGTATGCGAAGTTCTGCCGTCGTTCTTTTCCTCGTCGCCGTGTCCGTCGCGGCGCCTGCCCAGGATGCCTCGCGCGCGGCTTTCCGTGAAGCGGAAGGCCATTTCCGCGCCCGCAGTTACTCCCTCGCCATCGAGCGGTACGAAGCCTTCCTGGCCGCTTGGCCCGATTCTCCCTACGCGGCGGACGCCCGCTATCGGCGCGCCTCGGCGCTCTATCGGCTCGGGAGGACGGACGAAGCCTATGCCGAGTTCCGGACGGTGGAGTCCCGGTACCGTTCCACGCGCTATCTCCCCTACGTTCCCTTCAGGATGGCGGTCATCGATTTCGAGCGAGGCGACTACGACGCGGCCGCCGACCGGTTCGCTTCCTTGGCGGCGGAGCCGCCCGACCAGGATACGCTGCGGCAGTCGCTGCTCTACCTCGGCAAGAGCCGGTCCGCCCAGGGACGGCATGCCGATGCGATCGACGCCTTCCGGCGCCTCCTTTCCGCGGCGAGCGCGCCCGAAGCCGAGGGCGAAGCCCTGGTCCTACTGGCCGACCTCGGCGTCGCCACGGAACGCTGGGAGACAGTCACGGCCCTTTGGGAGGGTATCGACGGATCGAAGGCGGACGCGGCGACCGCCGATCGCGTCGCGCTCCGGGCCGCCGAAGCCTACGCCGCCCTCGGCCGCGGCGAGGCGGCCCTTCCCCTCTTCGAGCGTCTTTCTTCGTCCCCGCAGCGCGAGATCGCCACGGCGGCCTTGGCGCGGCTCTTGGCCATATCGCGGAGGGAAGGCGATGAGCGGAGCACCGAAGCCATAACCGTCAGGGCCGAAAACGCCCTCAGGTCGAATCCCGAAGCGCTCGCCGAATTTTGGTTCGGCTTGGGCGCCGAGGCCTTCAGGGAGGGGCGCCTGGATCTCGCCCGGTCCTATTTCCAGCGCATCGAAGCCCTCGTCGGGCAGGAGAAGCTACCGATCGACGCCGTCGTTTATTCTGCGGAGATAGCGGCCAGGGAAGGCGACGTCGAGGGAGCCTACGCGGTCTTGGCCGCGGCCGGCAAGGGAACGCCCGCCCAGGAAGCCCTGGTGAAGACGCGGATGGGGCGGTACGCCCTGGACCTCGGCCGCTGGGAGGATGCCCGCGCCGTCCTCACCGCGGCAGTCGCCGCGGCGGAAACGGCCGCTGCCGACTCCGCGGCGGCCGGGAAGGCCGCGCCTTCCGAGGCCTCCCGCTCGATCGTCGGCCTCGCCCGATCGTATCTCGGCTATGCCCTGTACCGTACCGACCGTTTCGCGGAAGCCCTGGCCGCCCTGGGGACGGCCCCCGGCTCCGGTACCGCCGCCCAGGACGGCTGGGCGGCGCGGCTCCGCTCCGAGCTGCTCCGGAAAACCGGAAAAGGCGCCGACTCGCTGGCCGCGTTGGAAGCCGCGATCGCGGCGAATCCCTCCGACGCGGACACCCGCGTAGCCCTCATGGCCCTCTTCTTCGAGTACGGGCAGTTCGGCCGCGTGATCGCGACGTCCGCGGAGGTTCCGCCCGCGACGCTTCCGCCGGCTCTCCGTCCCGCGGCGTCCTACATGGCGGGCGTCGCCGCGGCGGCGACCGGCGACTACTCGTCGGCATTTTCGCGGCTGGACGCGGCCCTCGGCGGCGCGGCCATAGCTCAAGCGCCGTCGGCCGCCGCCTTGGCGGAAGCCGCCCCCTGGGCCTCCTACTGGAGGGCTTGGTCACTCTACCGCCTCTCCCGGTTCCCCGAGGCGAAGTCCTCGTTCGATGCCTTCGTCGCCGCCTACCCTTCCCACGAGCGCGCGTTCTCTGCCGCCTATCTGGCCGCCTGGAGCGCGGCGAACGGCCGGGATTACCGCGCCGCGGCCGCGGCCGCGCGTAAGGCTGCGGATATCGCGGCCGGCCCGGGCGCGGCCGCGGCGGAGGCCGCTGAGCGGATCGCGGCCGCGCGCTACTTGGAGGGGACGGTCCGGCCTTTCTTCGCGGACTGGAACGGCGCGATAGTGGCCCTGGAGGCCGTCGCCGCGGGCCGCACTTCCTACGCGGTGAAGGCCGCCTTCGAGAGAGGCGCGGTACTGGACGCCGCCGGCCGGACGGAGGCCG
>JAEWSV010000454.1 GCA_023398155.1 Spirochaetota bacterium | reverse complement strand
CCTCAAGCTCCTCACGATCCGGAGCGACGGCGAGAAGCCCGGCCTTTTCGAGCTCTGGTGCGATCTCTCCGACCAGGCGGAGGCCTACCGCGAAGACTTCACGCTCGCCGACATCATCGCCACCCTCCCCTCCTACGTGACGACCAGCGCCTACGAGAAAGATGCGGGCCTCAAGATCACCGCGGCGGACCACGGAGCGCTCAAGGACGGGTACCAGGCCATATTCTTTCGCGATTGGGAGGCCAAGAAGGACGAACTGCGCGAGCGCTACGGTTTCGCGAGTTGGGAGGCCATCGCCTACAACGGCCTGGATGAACGCCGCGGCATTGCCCGCTTCGGCGAAGCCGGACGCGGCGGACTGAAAATCCTCTTTTCGGACGAACAGGGCCGAGCCCTCGCTTACCTGTGGATGCGGGGGTCGGGAACCGAACCCATTTTCCGCGTCATGGCCGACGTGGCCGGCGCCGACCGCCGCCTCGAGCGCGAGCTCCTGGAATGGCAGCGCCGCATGATCGCGGAGGCCGATGCGGCGCTAGGCGCGGGAGCGAGACCGTAAACCGACCCGCGCCGCGGCTATTGCGTTTTAGGCACGGAATCTTTAGAATCTCCATATACGATTCGAACTATCGAAAGGAATGGCATACATGGGCATACGCGGAGAAATCTACTCCACGAAAGTCACTCTTGAAAACCGGACGTACTTCTTCAACGTGAAGGAGAATCGCCTCGGCGACCTGTATCTCAACATCGTAGAGAGCAAGAACAAGGAAACCGGCGGTTTCGATCGCCAATCGGTAGTCCTGTTCGCGGACGATCTCCAGGACTTCCTCAAGGGGTTCGAAGAATCCCTCAAGGTCATGGAGAAGGAAGTCCGCGAGAAGCGGAAGCCGCGTTCTGACCGCGGAGAACGGCTCTTCCGCGAGGCCCGCGAAGAAGGCGGCCGGGAGTACCCGGACGGCGCCGACCGCGAGGATCGGGACCGCAAGCCTTTCGACCGCGAGCGGAAACCCTTCGATCGGGACCGCAAGCCTTTCGACCCGAATCGCAAACCCTCAGGCCGGGATCGCAAGCCCTTCGACCCGGAACGCAAACCTTTCGACCGGGACCGCAAGCCCTTCGACCCGGATCGTAGACCTTTCGACCCGAACCGCAAGCCCTCAGGCCGGGACCGCAAGCCCTCAGGCCGGGACCGTAAGCCCTTCGACCGGGACCGTAAACCCTTCGACCGGGACCGTAAACCCTTCGACCGCGACCGCAAGCCCTTCGACCGGGACCGCAAACCCTTCGACCCGAACCGCAAGCCCTTCGACCCGAACCACAAGCCCTTCGACCGCGACCGCAAGCCCTTTACGCGCGGAAGCGCGGGCGGCGATGATAAGCCGTTCAAGAAGTTCGTGAAGTCCGGCGGCGGCTACGGCGGGCACAAGAAAGCCGGCGCGCTCGGCGTTAAGATGGGCCCTCGGAAAGCCCGCGCGGTGCGCGCGGTCCGTAGGGACGAACCGGGCGAAGACTGAATCCGCTCTGACTACCCGCCGCCGGATACGGCTGCGCCGGTATGAATCTATAGGTCGAGTTCGCCCTGGGCGGGCCGGCCGATCCTGAAAGTGAGTCGCTGGATCGGCGACG
Source organism: Spirochaetota bacterium (assembly GCA_023398155.1). Classification (GTDB taxonomy): domain Bacteria; phylum Spirochaetota; class Spirochaetia; order Treponematales; family Breznakiellaceae; genus JAEXTK01. The sequence goes on along the minus strand of JAEWSV010000454.1, from coordinate 1,145 downwards.
GACCATGCAGGGCTATCCGCTCGAGGTGTGACCTCGTCGGGTAGCCCTTGTGTTTTTCGTAGCCGTATTCGGGATATAGCCACGAATAGCGTTCCATCATGCGGTCCCGCGCGGTCTTGGCAAGGATGGACGCGGCCATCACGGCGGCCACCGTCGCGTCCGCCTTCACGAGGGCCGTGCAGGGGATGCCGATGGCCGGTACGTACAACCCGTCCACGACCGCCTCGTCCGGCACCAGGGGGAGGCACGCGAAGGCGCGCTCCATCGCGAGGAGGCTCGCGCGCAGGATGTTGACGCGATCAATTTCCGCGGCGGAAGCCCATCCGACGCCCCAGGCGAGCGCCCCCTCGTAGATCGCCCGCATGGCGATCTCTCGCCGCTTAGGCGACAGCTTCTTGGAATCGTCGAGAAGATCGAGGGGAAAGTCCTGAGGCAACACGACGGCGGCCGCGCATACGGGCCCCGCGAGAGGGCCGCGGCCCGCTTCATCGAGGCCGCAGAGGAGACCCTTCATTTCTTCGGCGCGATGACGAAGCGGGCGGCCGGCGGTTCCGCTCGTCCGCTGTCGCTCGCGCCGGACTCGTCCGAGGGCGGCGCGGCGGGCGCGAGGAAGGCGACGGCGAAGAAGTAGGTCGAACCTGGGCGGAAAGTGAGTTCCAGGACCTTTTCCGCCCCCATGTAATCGATGTTCGATTTCAGGAAAGCGCCCGCCGCGTCGAAGGCGGCCACGAGATAGGGCGCGTCTCGAGCGCCGTCCAGGTAGAGGCGCATCGCCCTTTCTTGCCCCTCCGCATCCACGCGGAACAGCACGGGGCCGCCGGCTACGGTTTTCCGAGGACCGTAGAGCCGGACCGGAGGAAGGCGCGTTTCCGGGCGTCCCATGAGCGAGGCGGTCTTCGCCTCCATGGCGATCAGGGCCTCGGGCGGCGGATCGATGAGGGCAGCGACCGGATCGGAAGCGTGGGGAGCGGACGATCCGGGGGCGCGGCCCGCCTCGGACGCGGGAGCGGCGCTCGCCGGAGGCGGCGCGCTATCGAGCGCATAGTGTCCGACCGTGCCGTCGGCGTGGAATGCGACGACGACGCGCGGCGCCGCCGCCAGGACGAGAGGACCGACCGCGAGGCTCGCCATGGGTCGCTCAAAGA
>JAEWSV010000365.1 GCA_023398155.1 Spirochaetota bacterium | reverse complement strand
ATTTCCCGCGCGTCGGTGAGCGAACGGGCGTGGCGCCACTGGGGGTGGAAGCGGTACATGAAAGCTTCCATGAGGAGCACGCCCTTCATCCGGCAATACTCCGCAGCGGCCTTCGCGTCCGCCGCGTTGAGGGCGAGCGGTTTCTCGCAGAGTACGTGCTTGCCCGCGTCCGCCGCCTTTCGTATCCACTCCAGGTGCAGATGGTTCGGGAGCGGATTATAGACGAAGTCGACCTCCGGATCGGCGAGGAGCGCCTCGTACGAGCCGTACGAAACGGGGAAATCCCATTCGGCCGCAGCTTCGGCAGCTTTGACTGCGTCGCGGGAGGCGATGGCGTACGGCTCCACGAGGAGCGATTCGCGCAAGGGTACGGCGACGCGCTTGAAGTAGTGGGCTGAACAGCCGAAGACGCCCATTCGTAGTTTATCCATGTTTTGCAGCCTCCGTTCAGTATATGAAGATACCTATACACCCATCTTGGACTTGTACGCCAGTCCCGTCGGCGTCGCGGCCAAGCCGCCCTCTGCGTTTTCTTTTATCGAAGCGGGCATGGAATCCCCGATGGACTTCATCGCTTGGACTACCTCGTCGAAGGGGACGGCGCTCCGTACGCCCGCGAGAACGAGGTCCACGGCCACCAGGGCCTGGGCGGCCACGAAGGCGTTCCGCTTCACGCAGGGCACCTCCACGAGGCCGGCGACCGGGTCGCAGGCCAGGCCGAGGGAATTCTTGAGCGAAAGGGCCGCGGCGGCGAAACATTCCGCGAGCGGGAGGCCTTCCAGGTGCGCGACGGCGGCCGCGGCCATGGCGCCGGCGGCGCCGCACTCGGCTTGGCAACCGCCCTCCGCCCCCGCGAGCGTGGCGGCTTGGGCGATGAGCACGCCGACCAAGCTCGCGTTGAGGAAGGCGCTCCGGATGCGGGCGTCGTAGGGCTGCGGCGGCGACGGCGGAACCGCCGGCAGAGGCGGAGAAGCGAGCGGACCGCGCTCGTCCCACCATGCCCAGATCGCCCCGGGAACGATGCCGCTGGAGCCCGCGGTCGGGAAGGATACGACCTTTCCGCCGCAGGCGTTCACTTCGTTGACCGCGAGGGAATAGGCCATCGCCCGCGTGACGAGCCCGTCCGCCACGAGCCTGCGCGGGGAAGAAGCGACCTTGACCGCCGCCCCGTCCGTGAGGCCCGACCGCGAGCGCTGGGCTTCGCCCAACCCCTTCTCCAGGGCAGCGCGCGTCACCGCGATGCGACGATCCAACTCCGCCGCGATCTCGTCCTCGCCGCGGCCCGCGATGAACGCCTCCCGTTTGAGCGCGTACTCGGCGGCGCCCAGGCCCGATTCGGCCAGAATCGACTCGAGCTCTATCAATGAAAGAAAACGGAATTTCATTCGATATCTCCGTTCACGCGCCCAACGCCGGCACGCGGACCACCGCGTACACCGGGGGGAGCCCTTCGATCTGTTCCACGACGGCTTGCGGCAGAGCGCCGTCCGTCTCCACCACGAGGAGGGCCTCGTCGCCCTTCTCCTTCCGGTGGCTGGAAGTGGCCGCGATGTTGATACGGTTCGCGGCTAGGATATGGGAAACGATGGCGATGACGCCGATCTCGTCGTGGTGCAATACGAGCAGGGCGTCGAGCTCGCCGGATAGGTTCACCCGATAGCCGTCGATCTCCTCGATGCGGATGGCGCCGCCCCCGACGCTCGCTGCCCTGAGGCGCAAACGCTTCGGCTTACCGTCGTCGCCCTTCCCTTCCAGTTCCACCGCGACCGTGTTGGGGTGCCAGGTCGCCGGTAATTCATCCTCGCTTACCAGATCGATGGGAAAGCCATCCCCCATCGCCGCAGCCTCCTCCAGTAGCTCCGCCCCGCGGCCGAGCCGCTCGTCCTCGGGAGGAACGCCGAGGAGGCCGGCGATCGCGGCCCGATCCGAACCGTGCCCTCTCCACGTCGCGGCGAGGGAACCGTAAAAGCGGACCTTCGCCGCGTCGGGTTTCCGAGCGAACATCTTCCTAGCGAGGAAGGCGATCCGCGCGACGCCGGCCGTATGGGAACTAGAGGGGCCGATCATAACGGGCCCTAAAATGTCGAAAACGGAGACATTATCCTTCGGCATGGGTACTCCGCTCCCAGTGTAGCGTATTTTTCCTATTGCCGCGCGTGCCGATCATTGAGTATCTTTACCGACGAGCCCGGGGCGAGTGCCGCGGACGACACACCCATACCAAACTACGCCGGAACCGTTTCAGCGTACGGAAACCCCGTTCGGGGCCGACTACCGCGCGGACGGGCCGGCAGGGAGAAGAGGAGAAAGAAAGCTATGGCGAAACAATTGATGTTCAACGAAGAAGGCCGGCGCAAGCTGCTCGCGGGCGTGGAGCAGATCTCCAAGGCGGTGAAAGTGACCCTCGGGCCCAAGGGTCGGAACGTGCTTCTCGACAAGAAATTCGGCGCTCCGACCGTCACCAAGGACGGCGTATCCGTCGCCAAGGAAGTCGAGCTCGCCGATCCCTACGAGAACATGGGCGCCCAGCTCCTTAAGGAAGTCGCCACCAAGACGAACGACGTCGCCGGCGACGGTACGACGACCGCCACGGTCCTCGCATACTCCCTCGTCAAGGAAGGACTCAAGTCCGTCGCCGCGGGCATGACGCCCATCGAGCTGAAGCGCGGCATCGACAAGGCCGTCGAAATCGCCGTCGAAGAAATCAAGAAGAGCGCCAAAGAGATCAAGGACAAGGAAGAGATCTCCCACGTCGCCTCCGTCTCCGCCAACAACGACGTCGAGATCGGTAATACGATCGCCGACGCGATGGAGAAGGTCGGCAAGGACGGCGTCATCACCGTGGAAGAGTCCAAGACCATGGACACCTCCATCGACTTCGTCGAGGGTATGCAGTTCGACCGCGGTTACATCTCCCCCTACTTCGTCACCGACCGCGACACCATGCAGGCCGTCTACGACGACGCCTACATCCTCATCCACGACAAGAAGATCTCCTCCATGAAGGACATGCTTCCCCTCCTGGAGAAGGTCGCCCAGAGCGGCAAGCCCCTCCTCATCATCGCCGAGGACGTCGACGGCGAAGCCCTCGCCACCCTCGTGGTGAATAGCCTCCGCGGCACGCTGCGCACCTGCGCGGTCAAGGCTCCGGGCTTCGGCGATCGCCGCAAGGCCATGCTCGAAGACATCGCCATCCTCACCGGCGGAGAGGTCATCTCCGAGGAGCTCGGCCTCAAGCTCGAGAACACCGACATCACCCAGCTCGGCAAGGCCAAGACCGTGAAGGTGGACAAGGACAACACCACCCTCATCAACGGCGCCGGCAAGCAGAAGGACATCCAGGACCGGATCGCCCAGATCAAGGCCCAGATCGAGGACACCACTTCCGATTACGACCGCGAGAAGCTCCAGGAGCGCCTGGCCAAGCTCGCCGGCGGCGTCGCCGTCATCAACGTCGGCGCGGCCACCGAGGTCGAGCTCAAGGAGAAGAAGCACCGCGTGGAGGACGCCCTGTCCGCCACCCGCGCCGCCATCGACGAAGGTATCGTCCCCGGCGGCGGGCTCGCCCTCATCCAGGCCGCGAACGCCTTGGAAAAGGCCGACCTCTCCGCCCTCACCGACGACGAGAAGGTGGGCTTCAAGATCGTCAAGCGCGCCCTCGAGGAGCCGATCCGCCAGATCGCCGAGAACGCCGGCGTGGACGGCGCCATCATCGCCGACAAGGCCAAGAGCGAGAAGAAGGGCATCGGCTTCGACGCCGCCAAGATGGAGTGGGTGGACATGGTGAAGGTCGGAATCATCGACCCCGCCAAGGTCACCCGCAGCGCCCTCCAGAACGCCGCCTCCATCGCGGCCCTGCTGCTCACCACCGAGTGCGCCATCACCGACCTCCCCGAGCCCAAGGCTCCCGCTGCCCCCATGGGCGGCGGCATGGGCGGAATGGGCGGAATGGGGGGAATGGATTACTAATCCGCAAGGATCAGTAACACCCAGTGCTACCAGGGGCCAGCCGCGAGGCTGGCCTTTTTTGTTTTCCGGCGCCCATTCCGCCCATATCAGTTGCAGCGCCGCGCTAGCGGCGGGGCGGACACGCTTCGCGCGGCCGAGGCTTCGCGCGGCTGACGAGCCGCGCATACAACCGTTTCCTTGAGCCCCCGATGCGTAAGCATCGGACGGCCCGCGCATACAACCACTTCCACTAGCGCCCGATGCGTAGCATCGGATGGGGATGGATTACTAATCCCCGGAAGCTTGTAACGACCAGCGTTACCAAGGAGGCCGCCGCGAGGCGGCCTCTTTTCGTTTCAGGCGCCCATGCCGCCCATTGGTTTACGGCGCCGCGCAAGCGGCGGGGCGGACACGCTTCGCGTGGCCGAATGGCCACGCATACAACCATTTCCAATAGCGCCCGACGCGAAGCGGCGGCTGCCGCCGCCCGCGCGAGCGGGCAGTCCAACCTATTCCCATCGGCGCACGAAATCGCGCAGCGATTTCGTATGGGCGGAATGGATTAAGACCTGTGCAATGGGCGATGAAACCTGGTCGGCGGGTGGAGGCTTAGGCCTCGAAGACGCGCTCAAATACGCCCGAGACCGCAAGCGGTGTCAGGCGACGTGAGAAACGGCCCCAGGAGGCGCCTCAACCGGCCGCGTTTATCCTATTCCTGCCGGAGGCCTTGGCCGCGTAGAGACATCGGTCCGCGACGCCGATGAGGGCCTCGCTGGTCCGCTTGCCTTCGGGAATCTCGTCCAGGTCGGCAACACCCGCGCTGAAGGTGAAGCCGATGGTCCTTCCCTCGAAAACGAGCTTCAAGGCGCGGACCCTGTCCAATATGCGTTGGACGATGCCGGCCGCGTTCTCCCGCCTATCCCTGGCCACGACGACGAATTCCTCTCCCCCGTAGCGCCCGCAGAGGTCGTACGGCCGTATCTCATCCTCGATCGCGCGGGAGAATTCCCTGAGGACGAAGTCGCCGGCAAGGTGCCCATGCTCGTCGTTGATCGACTTGAAATGGTCAATATCGAGCATGGCGAGCGACACGGGCGTCCCCTCCCTCCACCTCTCCGCCATGAGGACCTCTAAGTGCTCGAAGAGGTGGCGTCGGTTGTAGAGATTGGTGAGGGGGTCGCGGATGGAAGTGTCGCGGAGCTTTTCCTCGAAGGTCTTCTTCTCGGTGATGTCCAGGTGGATGCCGAACATACGGATGGCGGCCCCGTCGGCGTCCTGCTCGATCACCTGTCCCCTACAGAGGACCCAAATCCAGCCGCCCCCCGTATGGCGCAGGCGGACTTCATGGCTGTAATACGGGATCTCGCCCCGGAAATGACTCTGCATCAATTCGTTGGCCAAGTTCCGGTCGTCGGGATGGCAGAGCTCTTCCCATTTGCCTATCGTGAAGGAGCCGCATTCCTCGGGATCGAAGCCGAGCATCTCGAACCACCGGTCGTTGCAAAGGAGCTCGCCCGTGGCGATATCACATTCCCAGGTACCCAGGCGGGTCCCTTCAATACTGCCCAACGCTAACAGCGGCCGCGTGCTCGAGCTGGAATCGCGCTCAGTCGATGAACGCCCTGGACATGAAACCGTCGCGCAGGGGGTCATTCATCAAGAGAATCGCCCGGTAGAGGGGACTGACCGCGGCTAGGTAGCGGGCTTTAGGGCGCGCTGCCTCCATCGCCCGCATGATGACCCGGCTGACCTCCTTGGGCGGAGCCCCCCGTCGCGCCGGCCGGGCGGCCATGGCCCTGAATCGACCGTAGATGCCGGCGTAGGCCGAGTCGGGATCGTCGAACCGTTCGCGGCTCCTGGCGACCGAGGTCGACATGAATCGCGTATCGATCGTGCCGGGCTCGATGAGCGCGACGGGTATATTGAACGGCTTCAGCTCGATCCGCATGGCGTCCGAAACGGCTTCCACGGCACGCTTGCTGGCGGAGTAGGCGCCGTTGACCGGCATCGTGAATTTCCCCACGACGGAACCGACGTGGATGATCCGTCCGGCCTTGCGCGCCCTCATATGGGGGAGCACCGCCCTCGAAACCCGAACGAGGCCCCAGAAGTTAACGTCGAACATCTCCCGGGATAGTTTCTCGTCCATATCCTCGACCGCGGCGCGGACGGAATGGCCAGCGTTGTTGACCAGGAAATCGATCCGTCCCAGACTCTCGAGAGTCTGCGAGACGGCCGCATCCACCGATGCCTGTTCGGTTACGTCGAGCTTCAGATGCATGGCCGCGGGAAGATCCTTGATCGTTTCCAACCGCCTGGCCGTAGCGACGACCCGGTATCCCCTGGCGGATAGCCTCTCGACGAGATCGCGGCCGATTCCGGCGGAGCATCCGGTGATAAAGACGACATCCTCTTTCATGGCATCTCCTCTGCTGAAGGTTTCGCCGTATGGTGGCTCGCTCCGCGCCTTCCAGGAAATGACCGCATGCGAAAGAACGTTGACCATTCACGAAAACATCCGCTACTTTCTCCCCATGCGCGAGCCGGCGAGGACTCATCACATTCCCTCTAGGAAGCTGGGTTCGTTGTTCCGGTATCTCGAGGAACGCGGGGTCGATACCAACAGGCTGGTGGGGGAACCTGGAATCCCGGCCCGAGGCCTGGAGGGATCCGGATTCTTCCATCCCCCTGGACCTCTGGCTGACCCTCTGTAGGTCGGCGGCGGAAACGCTCGGCGATCCGGATTTCGGACTCGCCTTCGGAAGGCAGTTCTGGGGGATGCCCACCCTGCTCGGGCACCTGATGGCGTCCTGCAGCACCCTACGGGAGGCCCTGGAAAGCTATGTCCGCTATCAGGAGATCGAACTCCACTCCTGGCGGCTTTCGGTCCGCGAAGGCTCAGGAGAGGATGAGATTCTGTTCATCCCCCTTTCTCCGCTCTCCCGGGACCGGCTGATCCTGGACTTCGTCCTTTCCAGCACGCTGGGAACGGTTAAACGCTTGACCGGTAGGGATCTGAGCGCGCGGAGCGCCCAGTTCAGCTACGCGGAACCCGCGGACTCTGGCGCGCATCGGAGCTTGCTCGCCTGCCCCCTGGAATTCGGGGCTCCGGAAACAGCCCTCGTAGTGGCTAAAGAGGAGCTGGACGCTCCCGTCCGGACGGCTAACTACGAGGTCCGCGAACTCTTGGAAACCGCCCTGAGGAAAACCCTCAGGCAACAAATCGAAGAGCGGTACTACACCGTCAAAGTCCTCGAAGCCGTAACCAAGCGCAGGGGCGGCGTCGCTCCCGATGAACGCTCGATCGCCCAAGATCTCGGAGTCGGCATCCGCGTTCTCCAGTTGAAGCTGCAGCAGGAGGGGACCAGCTTCCGCAAGCTGTCGGACGCCGGTCGGGCCGAGATGGCCCAGGAGTATCTTGAGGATACCGCCTTGGGCATAAAGGAGATCGCCTACCTGCTCGGGTTTTCCGACTCACGCGCCTTCCATCGGGCGTTTCTCCGCTGAACAGGCAGGACGCCCGGCGAGATGCGGAAAACGCTATCGGCGAAGACCGACGAGGGAGAGCCGAGCGGAGCCGCGCGATGACGAGCCGACCCGAGAAGACGGGCCGCAGGACCGTGCCGCGCGACAGCGGAGCCGTGGGGCGGCACTTTTCCATTTACGGCCGCCGCTAGAAGGCCTCGAAGTCCTCGTCCGCAGCGGCGAGGACCGGGGTGATGGCGCGGATTTCTTTCGGGATCGCGGCCGAGGACTGCCGGGGCCCCGCGCGTCCGGCCTGTGCCGCAGCCCGCTGCTGAGGGGCCTCCAGAAGCGTCTTGGATTCAGACTGCCGTCCGCCGATGCGGAAGTAAGACATGGTCTGCGTCAAGCTGAACGACTGAGCGCTCAACTCCTCGGCCATGGAGGCGAGTTCCTCGCTCGAGGAGGCATTGTGCTGGATCACCGTATCGAGCTGGACCATTGCCTTGCCGATCTGTTCCGACCCCACGGTCTGTTCCTTGGAGGCCGAGGAGATTTCCTGGACGAGATCGGCGGTCTTGCGGATGTCCGGGACGATCTGACGGATGATTCCCCCTGCCCGCTCGGCATTGGAGACGGTGGTAGAGGAAAGCTGCGTGATCTCCGCGGCCGCGGACTGCGAGCGTTCCGCGAGCTTGCGGACCTCGCTCGCGACGACCGCGAAGCCCTTCCCCGCCTCTCCGGCCCGGGCGGCCTCGATGGCGGCGTTCAGGGCCAGGAGGTTGGTCTGCCGGGCGATCTCGTCGATGATGCCGATCTTGCCCGCGATGGCCTTCATGGCCACAACGGCCTCGTCCACCGCCTGGCCTCCATCGACCGCGTCCTTCGCCGCCTTGGAGGAGATCTGCTCGGTGGCCATCGAGTTGTCCGTGTTCTGCTTGATGGTCGCGGCCATCTGTTCCACGGAGCTCGAGACCTCCTCGGCGTTGGCCGCCTGTTCGGTGGCGCCCTGGCTCATTTGCTGCGCGGTAGCGCTGATCTGGCCGCTGCCCGCCACGACCTGGGCGACCGCGGTCTGGACGGTACCGACCACGTCTCGGAGCTTCATGCCCATATCGACGAGGGATCGGTAGATCCCGGTCGCCCTGCCGGAATCGACGTCGATATTGAGATCTCCCGAAGCGACGCGCTCGGCCAGAGCGGCGATCTCCGCCGGCTCGCCCCCCACCGCTTTCTTCACCGACCGGGTGATGACGAAAGCGAGCGCTATACCGAAGGCGATCCCCGCGAGGAGAATCCCGCAGAGCGTGTAGAAGAGACGCGTCACGAGAAGATCCGAGGAGCCGTTCGCGGTCTTGGCGAGCTCCTGGTTCTGGGTGGTGAGTTCAGCTATGGCCTGGCTCGTATTACTGTAGGCGGGGAAGGTCTCGCGGTTCATATAGGCGATGATCTCGTCCCCGGCTTTCTTCGCGAGGATCATGTCGATGACCGCGGCGGAGCTTTTCGTGTACGTCTCCCAGGAGGGTTGGATAGTCTCGAAGAGCTTCTTCTCCTCCTCCGTATTGACGACCTTGGCGTAGAGGGCGAGTTTATCCTCGTACTGCTTCTCGAACTGGGCCAGGGCCGGCTTGATCTTCTCAACCGCCTGCGGGCTATCCTTCATGGCGACGGCGTACATGACGGTGATGGTGTGGCTGCCGTTGGCCATCCTCGCTTCGCTGAGGTCGCTGATGGGGATGAGGTTGCCCGAATACATGTCCTTGAGGAGGACGCTGATCTCGTAGCTCGCCACGAGGCCCATGAAGCCGATCCCCGCCGCGAGCAGGATCAAAACCGCGAACGAAAGCCCCATCTTGGCGCTGAGCCGCATTTCTTTCCTATCCTTCATCGGTCGCTCCCGGACCTTCGGCCGTATGTGAGAAAGCGGGAGGTCCGGATTAAAGTCTAGTTCTTACCTCCACATAATCATATTCGCGACGGGCCGATTCAGATCGCGCCTGTGTTGTTCGAAAGCGGAAAGGACCGAATAGCCCAGATCAAGGCCCGGATCGAGGATGCTTCGTCCGACTACGACCGTGTGAAGCTCCAGGAACGCCCGGCCGAACTCGCCGGCATCGAGGCGCCGTGCTCGGCCTCGCCGATGTCGCGACGCGGCTCGAGAAGGGCTTCGCGGCTAGAGCTATATACTCGCTGGCCCGGTGGAGGAGCGCAGGACGAGCTCGGGCGTGATGATCAGGCGCCGCGGCTCGGTGTCCTCGCCGTCCATCGCGTAACGGAGCAGGTCGATCGAAGCGTGCCCGACGCTGCCGGTCTTCAGGTCCACCGAGGAGAAGCGGCCGCTCGC
>JAEWSV010000353.1 GCA_023398155.1 Spirochaetota bacterium | reverse complement strand
TCAGCCTGACGAACGGCGGCCCGGGCGTCTCCACCACGACCATAGCCCTGGACATCTACAAGACGGCCTTCGTCGTGAGCCGCTTCGGCTACGGCACGGCGAAGTCGGTTGTGCTCTTCGTCATCATCCTGCTGCTGACCGTCTTCCAGGTGAAGGCCTTCAAGAGCCGGGAGGTGGAAGCGTGAAGACGAAAAGATCGACCTGGATACTCACCGGCGTCCTCTGGGCCGCGGCCATCCTCTACCTCTATCCGCTCTTCCTCGTGGTCATCAATTCCTTCAAGACCTTCGAGGAGATCACGACGAACGTGGTGGCGTTGCCGTCCGCGCTCGCGCTGGAGAACTACGCGAACGCGTTCAAGATCATGGAATACCCCCGGCTCTTCCTGAACACCTTCATCGCCACGGCCGTCGGCGTTCTCGGGGTCGTTTTCTTGAGCGCGATCGCGGGCTACAAGCTGTCGCGGACCAAGACGACCTACAGCTGGCTCCTTTTCATCATCCTCATCGCGCCGATGATGATCCCCTTCCATTCGTTCATGATCGCCCTCGTGAAGGTGGCGAAGACCCTGCACCTCACGCGGACGCCGACGGGGCTCGGCGTGCTCTACTGGGGCCTCGGCGCCCCGCTCGCCCTCTTCATGTACCACGGGTTCGTGAAGTCCATCCCGATGGAACTGGACGATTGCGCGTTCATGGACGGGGCTTCCCCGTTCAGGGCCTTCTTCTCGGTCATCTTCCCGCTTCTGCAGCCGGTGACGGTATCCGTCATCGTGATCAACGCCATGTGGATGTGGAACGACTTCCTGCTGCCCCTCCTCGTATTGAGCGGGACGAAGAAGGCCTATACCCTGCAGCTCGCGGCGTACAATTTCTTCGGCCAATACAAGGTGGAATGGAACTACGCGATGGCGGGGGTCCTCCTCACCCTGATTCCCGCGATCGCCTTCTACCTGGCGCTCCAGAAACATATCATCAAAGGCATGGTCGCCGGAGCGGTCAAGACCTAGAGGCGCCGCGGAGCGCGCCTCGCGCCCCACGAACGTAATAAGCTAACGGAGATATCGCATGAAGATTAGGGACGGCTATTGGCACATCGCGGACGGCGTCACGCTGCTGAATCCGGTGGAGGCGCGCGACGTCTCCGTCGGCGAAGGGAAGCTCACGGTCTTCTCCGCATGCAAGAAGATCGCGCGTCGGGGGGACACCCTCAACGCGCCCTTGCTCACGACGACTTTCTCTTCGCCGCTGCCGGACGTTATCCACGTCCGCACGGTGCATTTCAAGGGAGGACGCGACGCGGGACCCGCCTTCGTCGTGGAAGCGGACCGGCCGGACGGCGTCACGGCCGAGCGGGGGGAGTCGGAGGCCTTCCTGCGGAGCGGTGGCCTGGAAGTCCATGTAGCCTTAGGTAGTCCCTGGCGCGTGGACTTCTCGCGCGGCGGTAAACGCCTCACCGGCATCGCAGGTAAGCTTTCGGGCCACGCCACCCTCGGCGACGGCAGCGCCCGCATGGTGGAGTACCTCTCGCTCTCGGTGGGCGAGGCAGTCTACGGCCTGGGCGAACGCTTCACGCCCTTCGTGAAGAACGGGCAGGTCGTGGACATCTGGAACGAGGACGGGGGCACGAGCAGCGAGCAGGCCTACAAGAACATTCCCTTCTACCTCTCCAGCGCGGGTTACGGCGTCCTCGTCGCGAATCCCGGTAAGGTCTCCTTTGAGGTGGGCTCCGAGGTCGTGACCGCGGTCCAGTTCTCCGTGCCGGGCGAAGTGATGGACTACTACGTCATCGGCGGGGACACCCTCAAGGACGTGCTCAGGAATTACTGCGCGCTCACCGGGAAGCCCGCCCTTCCGCCGGCCTGGTCCTTCGGCCTCTGGCTCACCACCTCCTTCACGACCGATTACGACGAAAAGACGGTGACTTCCTTCGTGGACGGTATGGCCGAACGGGACATCCCGCTCCGCGTCTTCCACTTCGACTGTTTCTGGATGAAGGAATACCAGTGGGTCGATTTTACCTGGGACGCGGACCAGTTCCCCGATCCGGCCGCCATGCTCGGCCGCCTCAAGGCCAAGGGCTTATCGATCTGCGTCTGGATCAACCCCTACGTTGCCCAGAAGTCGGCCCTCTTCGATGAAGGCATGGAGAAGGGCTACCTCGTCAGGAAGGCGGACGGGAGCGTGTGGCAGTGGGACCGGTGGCAGGCGGGGATGGGCCTGGTGGACTTCACCAACCCCGCGGCGACGGCCTGGTACCAGGGGAAGCTCAGGCAGCTCCTGGACATGGGCGTGGATACCTTCAAGACTGACTTCGGCGAGCGCATCCCGACCGACGTGGTTTGGTACGACGGCTCCGATCCGGAAAAGATGCACAACTGGTACACCTACCTCTACAACCAGGCCGTCTTCGGCCTCCTTGAGGACTACAAGGGAGTGGGCGAGGCCTGCGTGTTCGCCCGTTCCGCCACGGTGGGCGGCCAGAAATTCCCCGTGCACTGGGGCGGGGACTGCTCTGCGACCTACGAGTCGATGGCGGAAAGCCTCCGCGGCGGCCTCTCGCTGTCCCTCTCCGGTTTCGCGTTTTGGAGCCACGACATCAGCGGCTTCGAGAAGACGGCGACGAGCGACCTCTTCAAGCGCTGGGCAGCCTTCGGCCTGCTTTCGACGCACAGCCGGCTCCACGGTAACGAGTCCTATCGCGTACCCTGGAATTTCGACGAGGAAGCCTGCGATGTGGTCCGTTCCTTCGTGAAGCTCAAGTGCTCGCTTATGCCGTACCTCTACGGCCAGGCCAGCGCCTCCGCGGAAGACGGCCTCCCTATGATGCGGGCCATGGTCCTGGAATATCCGGATGATCCCGCCTGCGCGTACCTGGACCGCCAATACTGCCTCGGCGATTCGCTGCTGGTGGCTCCGATTTTCTCCGCCGACGGGACGGTCTCGTACTATCTCCCGGCGGGAAGGTGGACCAACTTCTTGAGCGGAGAGAAGGTCGAAGGCGGGCTTTGGCGGAAGGAACGCCACGGCTATTCCAGCCTCCCTCTCATGGTCAAGGGCGGGAGCCTGATCCCGGTGGGCGCGGTGGACGATCGGCCCGACTACGACTACGCCGACGGCGTCGCCTACCACCTCTTCGAGCTCGGCGACGGGGAAGCCGCGCGGACGGTAGTCCGCGACTTGGATGGAAAAACGGCCGTCACGGCCGAGGCGCGCCGGGCAGGGAAGACGCTGACGGTCACCGCGGTGGGCGCGTTGAAGGCGTGGAGCGTTGTCCTGCGTGGGGCGGCAGCCATCTCATCGGTGAATGGAGGGAAACCGGCGCCGACCTCCCAGGGCGTCCGCGTCTCCGTCCCCGCGGGTACCGAACGGGTGACCGTGGAACTCTGAGTGGGTTAAGATACCTCCATGGCCACGATACAGATCTTCGGAACGAAGAAATGCCGCGATACGCAGAAGGCGCTCCGGTTCTTCAAGGACCGCGGAGTCGATACCCAGTTCAGGGACATCGAGGAGAAGGCGCCGAGCCCTGGCGAACTGGACGACGCGGCCCGGGCGGTAGGAGGAGTCGAGAAACTCATCGACCTTAAGGGGAAGGCCGCGGCCTCCCGCGGACTCGCCTATTTGGAGTATGACGCGCGGGAGGAGCTCCTCAGGACTCCTCTGCTGCTCAAGACTCCCCTCGTGCGCGCGGGGAAAGGCCAAGCAGCGGTCGGCCCCGACGAGGGCGCTTGGAAGGCCTTCGCCGCGGCCGCCAAGGGTTGACGCCGCGCGGATCATGACTCGCGCGCGGGGTAGAATAATCGGGCTGACGCGCGGCGTCCGGTTGTCGTATATTGTTCCGCATGGAAGGGCGAAGCGTGCTCAGGAAACCCGACTGGATCCGCGTCCGGCCGCCGTCGGGCGGCCAGTGGCGAGAGGTGGACGCGGTCCTCAGGAAGAGGGGCCTCCACACGGTCTGCGACGAGGCTCGGTGCCCGAATAAGGCCGAATGTTGGGGCTGCGGCACGGCCACCTTCATGATCCTCGGGGACGTCTGTACGCGCGGCTGCCGCTTCTGCGCGGTCGCGACCGGGACGGAGGGCAGCCCGGTGCGGCCGGAGGAAGCCCAGGAGCTGGCCGAGGCGGTGGCGGAGCTCGGCCTCCGCTACGCCGTACTCACCTCCGTGGACCGCGATGACCTTCCGGATCGAGGCTCGGCCCACTTTTCCCGCTGCGTCGTCGCCATCAAGGATCGGAATCCGGGCGTCAAGGTCGAGGTCCTCATCCCCGACTTCGCGGAAGGCGAGATCGAGGCGGTGATCGATTCTCGGCCGGACGTCGTCGCCCACAACGTGGAGACCGTACGCCGACTCCAGCTCGTGCGCGATCGGCGCGCTTCCTTCGACAAGAGCCTGCGGACCCTCGCCCTCGCCAAGAGCCTCGGCGCGCCCCTCACGAAGTCGAGCCTCCTGCTGGGCCTCGGCGAAAAACGGGAGGAGGTGCTTCAGGCGATGGATGAGCTGCGCGCGGGCGGCGTCGAGGTCCTCGTCCTCGGCCAGTACCTCAAGCCCACGGAAAAGCAGGTGGATGTCGTCGAATACATCGAACCGAATACCTTCGCATGGTACGCGGAAGAGGGCCTGCGCCGAGGATTTTCGTCGGTGGTGTCTTCTCCCTTCGCGCGCACGAGCTACCACGCGCGGGAGGCGGAGGCGAAGGTCTTATCCGGAACCTAGGAGCCCGTAGATCGAGAAAGGAGACCGGCGCAATGACCATACGCGGAATCGGCAAACCGGCGGGGTGCAAGCTCCTCCGCTTTGACGCGGATATAGACGACGGCATCGTGACGCGGATAGCGATCCGCGGCGATTTCTTCGCGACGCCCGAGGAAGGTTTCGAGCGCGCCGAAGCTCGGCTCGCGGGAACTCCCCTCTCTTCCCTCGCCGCGCGCTTCGACGCGCTGCTCGCGGAGGAGGGCGTGGAGCCCTTCGGCATCACGGGGTCGGGACTCGCGGAAGTCGTGAAAGGAGCGATCGATGGCGCACGCGTTTAGGCTCCTCGCCACGGGCGAGGGTACGGCTGCATTCAACATGGCTCTGGACGAGGCTATCCTGGAGGCCGTCTCCGCGGGGGCTGCGGCGCCGACGCTCAGGCTGTACGCATGGAAGCCCGCCGCCATCTCCATCGGCTACTTCCAGGGTCTCTCCGAAGAGGTGGACCTGGAAGCCTGCGCGGCGAACGGCGTGGACGTCGTCCGCCGCATCACCGGCGGCGGGGCCGTCTTCCACCAGGCGGAGATAACCTACAGCGTCGTCATACCCGAGGGGCATCCGCTTTTCGTACATTCCGTTCTGGCGTCCTACGAGCGGATCTGCGCGGGCGTCATCGCCGGCCTCGGCGTGCTCGGTGTCCAGGCGGCCTTCGCGCCGATCAACGACATCGTCGCGGGCGGGAAGAAGGTGTCGGGCAACGCGCAGACGCGGAAGAAAGGCTGCCTGCTCCAACACGGGACGGTGCTCTTGGATGTGGACGTGGAACTCATGTTCGACCTTCTCAAGGTGCCCGCGGAGAAGGCCAAGGGAAAACTCATCGAGGACGTGAAGCAGCGGGTGACTGGCCTCCGTTCTCTCCGCGGCGCGAGCGTCCCGTACGCCGAGGCCGAGTCCGCCATGGCGGTCGGCTTCGCCGAAGCTTTGTCCCTTGAATACCGAACCTCGGCCGCCATGGCTCGGCCGGCTGAATCGAGCGCCGCAGCAGGCGCCGTCCTTCCGACTCCATCCGAGCTTCAGCGCGCGGCGGTCATCGCGGCGGAGAAATTCGCGACGGAGGCCTGGACCGCTAAGCGGTAGATCCGGTGTCGATGCCCGCGGCTAGCCGCCGCGGGCTCTTTCTCCTATAATCGTCCGGAAATGAACACCATTCAGTTAGACTCCTCCGACCGGCTCGGGACCGACCCGATCGGCCGCCTTTTAGTCACCTTCTCGGTGCCGGCCATCATCGGCATGCTCGTCAACGCCCTCTACAACATGGTGGACCGCATCTTCGTCGGACAGGGCGTCGGAGCGCTCGGCATCGCGGGCATCGTCGTCGGTACCCCGGTAACCATCGTGCTTATCGGAACTTCCATGCTGATCGGCATCGGCGCCAACGCCCTCTTCGCCATCCGCCTCGGGGAAGGCCGTCGCCATGAGGTCGAGTCGATCATGGGCAACGCCTTCACGCTCCTCATCGCCCTGCCGGCCATCCTGGCGGGCCTCTGCCTCATCTTCCTCGATCCCCTCCTCGTATTCCTCGGCGCGAGCGAGGCCGTCATGCCCTACGCGCGGGATTACCTCAGGATCATCCTTTGGGGCGCGGCTTTCCAATCGGCCGGCGCGGGCATCAACCACTTCATCCGCTCCGACGGCCACCCGCGCACTTCCATGCTGACTCAGCTCGTGGGAGCCGCGCTTAACACCGTACTCGACCCCCTGTTCATCTTCGTCTTCGATATGGGGGTGGCGGGAGCGGCCTGGGCCACGATCATTTCGCAGGCCGTCTCCTTCATCTGGGTGATGGCGTACTTCAATTCCCGCTTCACCAAGCTCCGCTTCCGGCGCGAGAATTTGAGGCTCCGCGCGTCGATCGTCCGCGCCACGCTCGCCATCGGTTTCGCGCCCTTCGCGATGCAGTTAGCGGCCGGCTTCCTGGGGGTGGTGATGAATCGGTCCTTGCTCACGTGGGGAGGGGACAACGCCGTCTCCGCCATGGGGCTCGTGACGAGCATCTTGAATCTCCTCATCATGCCCCTGATAGGGTTGAACGGCGGCGGGCAGCCGATCATGGGTTATAACTTCGGAGCCCGGAAATTCGAACGGGTCAGGCGCGTCTTCAAGCTGTCGGCGATGGCGGGCACGCTGTTCATGTCCGCGGGCTTCATCGCGGTCCAGCTCTTCCCCGCCGTTTTCATTCGGATGTTCAGCAATGACGAGGAGCTCGTCGCTCTCGGGGTACGCGCCCTCAGGATCGCGACCATCATGCTCCCGATCATCGCCTTCCCGATCGCTTCCTCCAATCTTTTCCAATCCATCGGTAAACCGATCCAGGGTACGATCCTGAGCTTGTCCCGCCAAGTGCTGCTCCTCATCCCCCTCGTCGTCTTCCTACCGTTCCTTTTCGGCCTTAACGGGGTTTTCTTTGCCCTGCCGGCCGCCGATTTCCTGTCCACCATCATCTCCGTTGCCTTCGTGAGGGTGGAGTTGAGGCGACTTGCGGCCCCGGCGGCTGGGAATTTTCGGTAGAAAACGAAAGGGGGCATTGTCGGAGAGCTTAGCGTCACGAAGATTTGGGATGGGAGGAGGGAGGGAGCGCCAGTGTAATCGCGGCGGTCACTGCCCATCCGGTGCGCCCTGACGGATCGGCGCTCATCGAATCGCGCCCCTGCAAGCTCGATCATCGCCGTGCCAAAGCTTCGCGTCACTACCGATGCCGCCTGAAGACAAAAAGAGGTCGCCGTCAGGCGACCTCTTAATCATCTTTCGGGCATACGTCGCTGCGCGCCGTTTGCCGATAGGAAGGGGTTGGAAGCGCCGCCTTCCGGCGGCATCCCGGACTCGAACCGGGGACCATCGTATCGCTTCGCGATACGTGTCCGCCAGACTTGGCGCCGCAATGAACAATAGATGATTTTTTAGTCGGGCATCCCGGACTCGAACCGGGGACCCCAAGTCCCCCAGACTTGTACGCTAACCACCTGCGCTAATGCCCGACTAAAAAATCTTCATAATTGTGCGCGGCGACGCTAACCACCTGCGCTAATGCCCGTTCGCCGCCTCGCTGAGGCGGCTTGAAGAGGCTACCATTTTAGCCGGAGCCTGTCAACGGGAGGCGATCCGCGAGGGATTTTGGTTTTAGATAGAATCCGGGATGGGCGCGTAGTACTATGGATGCATGCCGGCCCAGATACTGCATGTCCTATTCGGCCAGGATGCCCTCTCGCGCGCCGCCCGAAAGGAAGCCGACTCCGAGATGGCGGCGTTCGTCCACGCGCTTCTCGCGGAATACGGAAGCGCGTTCGCGCTCGGCTGCCAAGGTCCGGATATATTTTACCATAGCCAGCATTCGCGCCCGGTGGCCATCCAGTACGGTACGCTCCTCCACCGGCGATCCTACGGTACGTACTGTACGGCGCTTTTCGAGCGGATTCTCTTGCGGAAGGGAAGGGACCGGTATTCGTTTTCCGGCCTCCTCTCGGCTGAGGGCGCCTACGCGCTCGGCTTCGCGACGCACGCGTTCCTGGATAGGGAGACGCATCCCTATATCGTCTCGAAGGCCGGGTGGGTTGCGCCGTCGCGGCCGGAGACGGCGCGCTATGCCCGCTGCCACGCGTTCTTCGAACGAATCATCGACGCGCTCATGCTTGAGCGGCTGCGGGGCGTATCCGCGGCGGCCTGGGATCAGTCAGCGATTCTCGCTTCGGCCTGCGCGTCTCTCGGGGAGGGGATCAAGAGCGCGATCGTCGAGGCCCTCGTCGACGCCTTCCCCGAACGCGCGGCCCAGGACGCCTCCTTGGCGTTCCGCATCGACAACGCCTTCAAGGACGCGGGGGCCTTCTACCGGATCACGGATCCCGCGCGCACATCGCTCAATCTCCGTCGGATCGACGGTTTCGACTATTTGAGCTCGGCGGTGGGGCGTTCATCGGTCGCGCTCGTGTATCCGGAGCGCTTTACGCTCGGCTTGGATTACCTAAACCTGGCGCGCGAGGAGTGGCAGAATCCGTGCCCGGATTGCGGAAGCGACCGACGATCGTTCCCCGAACTCTACGAGTCGGCGCTGGAGGCGGCTTCCGCTTTCTTGGAGGCGTTCCTCTCCCATTTCCTGGTCGCGAATTGGATACTGGAGGGTACGTCGGCTCGGATCGGGGAGGGCGGGCTTTCCATCGTGGACAGCGAGGGAAAGCCCTGCGCTCCCGCGCGCGCCGATCCTCTCCCCTTGGATGAGGTGCTCGAGTCACAGTACCGACTCAGGCTGGCGTGGATGGCGCGGCACAAGGCGGAGAAGGCGCGTCTAATTCGTTGACCGCCTCTCGCGCGACCGGTATTATTGAGGGATGACGACGCCGAACGATCCGCGCGGTGCGCGCCGCATTGCCGCGTACGCGAAGACGATGGGTAAGAAAGACGCCCGAAGCGAAACGCCTCCTGAAAAGGGAGAATCCGCGGAGGACTCTTCCCGGTCCCCGCAATCCGCAGGCCTCCTTAAAACCGGCGCCGAAAGCAACTATCGTAAAGTCGCCAAATTCCTCGTGCTCGTCGGCGTTGCGGAAGCGTCCCGTATCCTCGCGAAGTTATCGCCCGATCAGGTGGAAAAAGTTTCCCGCGAGATCGCGACCATCCGCCGCATCGAAGACGCGGAGGCCGAGTCGCTACTCGCCGAATTCCGTTCGCTGCTCTCCGGGGGAGGCCGCGCCGGCGCGGCGGCCCATCCGTCAGGCGGCGTGGAGACGGCTAGGGAAGTGCTCCGCGCGGCGTTCGGTCCCGAGAAGGGCGACGCGCTGCTCGTCAAGGCGGTACCGGAGGCGGCGGCGAATCCCTTCGCTTTCTTGGATGATTTCCAGGGGGACCAGGTCTCGCTTCTCCTCAAGGACGAATCGAGCGCCACCGCCGCTCTCGTACTCTCCCGCGTATCGGCCAAAACCGCGGCGGCGGCCATGGCGGCTATGGAGCCGCTTAAGCGGCTGGAGACGTTGCGGCGTATCGGGCACCTCGGCAAGGTCGACGCCGACGTCATCGAGCGCGTCGCGACGGCGCTCAGGGACAAGGCTCGCCAGGTGAGCAGGAGCGAAGGATCGGCGGTGGACGGCCGCGCCGCGCTCGCGGAGATACTGAAGCGCGCGGATTCATCGCTGGGAGAACGCCTGCTCGACGAGCTCGAAGCGAACGACCCTGAGCTCGGTAAGGACCTCAAGGAGCGGCTCTATACCCTCGACGACGTGATCAAGGCGGAGGATCGCGCGGTCCAGGAGCGGCTGAGGGAGATGGAGAATCGGGATATCGCGCTGCTCCTCAAAGGGCGGCGCCCCTCGTACATCGAAAAAATCCTCTCCAACCTCTCCGCGACTCGGCGGGCCATCGTGGAGGAGGAGCGGACCCTGCTCGGCGCGGTGCCTCGGAAGGAAGCCGAGAAAGTAGCGAGAGAATTCCTCGCCTGGTTCAGGCTTGGTAGGGAAGAAGGCAGAATACTCCTCGTCGACGACGAGGATGTCGTGATATAAGACACCCCGCGAACCGGGTGGTTTCGGTAATCTCCTCAAGGCGGAATTAATGGTCAACGGTGATCTCAAAGTTGGTGCTTTCATATCCGGATTCGAGATAACGGACGTCCGTCCGCTCGAGGAGCTCAAGGCGACGGGCGTTCGGGCCGTCCACGCGGCGACAGGCGCCGAGGTCTTCCATATCCTGAACGACGACGAGGAGAACCTCTTCGCCTTCGCTTTCGCGACGCCGAGCGAGGACTCCACCGGCGTGGCCCATATCCTGGAGCATTCGGTCCTCTGCGGTTCCGAGCGGCATCCGCTCAAAGACGCTTTCCTCGTC
>JAEWSV010000334.1 GCA_023398155.1 Spirochaetota bacterium | reverse complement strand
CGGCCTCGGCCGCGAATACGTCATGCGCGTGCGTCCGCAAGGCCGCCGTAGCCTGGCTTCCCTCTTCGCGCGCGAAACGCGGCGTACCGCGGCCTTGGTCGACTTCGACCTGGAAATCCATCCGGGCGAAATCGTCGGCCTCCTCGGGCCGAACGGGGCGGGAAAGACTACCCTCGTGAAACTCCTTTCGGGCCTCATGCGGCCGACGTCCGGCGAGGTCCGGGTACTCGGCTCCACGCCCTCCGAACGGCGGGAATCCTTCCTCTCGCGCATCGCGCTCGTCATGGGGCAGAAAAGCCAACTCTGGTGGGACCTTCCGGCGCGCGACTCCTTACTCTTGAACAAGGCGATCTACGGTTTGTCCGGCGCCTCGTACGCCGCCTCATTGGAACGGCTGACGACGAGCCTTCAAGCGGAATCCCTCCTGGACGCCCCCGTGCGGACGCTTTCCCTCGGAGAGCGGATGAAGGTGGAATTCATCGCCGCCCTCCTCCACGAGCCCGAGCTCGTATTCCTGGACGAGCCGACGATAGGACTGGACGCGCCCGCCCAGAAGCGGATCCGGGACTTCCTGCTGCGGGAGAACCGCGAGCGCGGCGTGACTATCCTCCTGACGAGCCACTACATGGAGGATCTCCGCGCCCTCTGCCCGCGGAGCGTGCTCGTGCGCGCAGGACGCAAAGTCTGGGACGGCGGAACCGAGGAGATGCTCGCGGCGGCGCGCGAGAGGGCGGACGAGGAACTCGCCGAGACGGTCATCAAGCTCTACGAAAAGGAAGCCGTCGATGAGGCGTAAGTCTATGCGCCGCTACGCTTCCGTCGCGGCCATCGCCTTTCGGGACCGGTTCTCCTCCCGCGGCGACGCTGCGCTCGGGACGGCCATGAGCGGCGTCTCGGTCTTCATGGCCTGGATACTCTGGCGCGCGATCTTCGCGGGAAGAGCTACGGTCGGCGGCCTGACCCTCTCCATGACCCTCACCCACTATATGATCGCGGCCTTCGTCGGCCGACTCGACCAGTCGGACGGCTACGTCTGGGAATTCGCCGCGGAAATCCGGGGTGGTACCTTCGGGAAGTATCTCGCGCGGCCGGTGGATCCGCTCCGCTGGTTCCTCGCGGTCTGCGCGGGGAGGAGCCTCTTCGTCCTGATTCCTATGTCCATCGCGGTCCTCGCCGGAGCGGCGGTACTGGGAGACGCATTGGTCGCGCCGCGGTCGGCGGCGGCGCTCGCGGTCGTTCCCGTGGCGGTCCTGGGCCTCCTGGCCCTCTCCTTGCTCAACTTCCTTACGGCGCTCCTCGCCTTCGTGTTCCAGGAGATTACGCCGTTCCACCTCATCAAGGGGGAAGCGGTCTCGTTCCTCTCCGGCCTGCTCGTTCCGCTCGCGATGATGCCGGCGTGGAGCCGGGACCTTCTCCGTTGGACGCCATTTCCCGCGCTCGCGTCGCTCCCGGCCGACCTCTGGTACGGGACTCCGGGAGCGGCCGAGGTCGGCTCGGCCCTGGCCGTCCTCGTCATCTGGAACGCGGCCCTGTTTGTCGCCTGCCGACTATCCCTGCGGGCCCTCTCGGCCCGGTACGAGGAGGTGGGCGCATGAGCGTACGTAGGAACCTTTCGGTCGCGGCGGCGCTCTTCCGCATCAGGTTGGCGCGGCAGACCTTCGACCCTGTATCGTTCTGGGCGGCTTTCTTTATCGACACGACGGTCTTCTTTACGCAGGCGGCGGTCTTCGCGACGATCTATCTCAACGTGGAAACGATCAACGGCTGGGACGCGAGCCGGGCCGTCTTCTTCGTGGGGACCTTTACCCTGGTGGACGGGCTCTACATGTTCCTCTATTTCTTCGGCCTCATGGAGTTACCGCAGACGATCAACTCGGGCCGATTGGATCTCTACCTTGCCAAACCCTGCGACGCGCTCCTGCACGCGAGCCTTTCCCGCATTAATCCGGGCTCCCTCTTCATCGCCGTTCCCGCGCTGACCCTGCTCGCTCTCTCGACGGCGGGGCTCGGCGTGCCGATCACCGCACGCGCGGTCGCGGAGTACGCGGGAGCGGTTTGCCTCATGCTGCTCCTCATGTTCGATTTAATGCTCTTGCTGCGGCTTCCCGCCTTCATTTTCAAGCGGCTCACGGGCATGGACGCCGCGGAAACGGTCCTCGTGGAATTCTCCTTCCGTATGCCTCCGTCCGCGTATTCCGGCGGATTGCGGTTCTTATTCTGCGTGGTCTTGCCCTACGGCCTCATCGCAGGTTTCCCGACCGCCGTGTTTTTCGGTGAAACGGCCTGGACCGACTGGCTGCTCGCGTGCGTCGTCACCGCGGCGTTCACCGTCCTCGCGCGGTCTCTCTGGAAGGTAGGATTGCGGCATTACGAAGGAAGCGGGTCCCGATGAAAAAGCGGGGCCGGGCGCGTTTCCGCGTGCGGCCCCTTCCGACTGAGGGAGGCTCGCTCCGCGTTCAGAGAAGGACAATGACCGCGGCCGCGAGGGCGGCTAGGCAGAGGGCGACGTATGCGATAAGGATGCGGGCGCTCGGTTTCATGATCGGTCTCCCCGGGACGCCCCATCGGCGGCCCAACGTTCGGCGATGGTCGCGGGCTCGATGCCGAGCTCGCGCATGGAGACGAAGAGGCGCGGCAGCTCCTCATCGAAGAATCGGCGGCGGCGCTCGGCGAGCGCCCGCTCCGCGGCTCCCGCGGTCACGAAGTAGCCGGACCCGCGCTCGCTCCGCGCGATTCCGCGGTCGGCCAAGGTCTGGAGCGCCCGAGCCGCGGTATTCGGGTTGACCTCCAAGGAGGCGGCGAGCTCCCTGGCCGAGGGGAGCCGGTCCCCTTCGGCGAGCTCGCCGGAGGCCGCCCTGCCTTCGAGCATGGACGCGATCTGCTCGAAGATGGGCCGGTCGTCATTGAACCTCATCCCGCGCCTCCTTCTCCTTCACGAGGAGGAATCCATAGATCGCCGCGAAGGCGACGGAGACCCAGTAGAAAGCTACCATGACGAAAGCGTAGGCCCTCACCTTGGCCGCCGGAAACGCGATTCCGTTGATCTTCGTTCCCGAGAGACCGTTGTTGAAGTTGAGCTCCATGTTCGAGCTGAGCTGGAGGAACGAGTTCCACTCCGGCGAAAATAAGACGGGGCCGATGCCGAACCCGAGCATCATGACGGCGAACCACGCGAACGCCACACCCGCGGTTTTACCGATCGCGAACTTCCTGAAACGCGCCGATCCGGCGATCGCGATGACCACGCTGGAGAGATAATTGGAGACGTCGCTCCAGTGAAGGTCCCGAAGCGGCATCCATACCTTCCCGCCGCCGATGCCGACGAGGCTCCAGAGGAAGGCGCCTCCGGCCGAAAAGAACCCGGCCGCGAGCGACGCCGCGACCGGGTAGACGGCGAGATACATGACGAGCGCGGAGAGGTATTTCTCTTCGGCCGTCGCGGGTAGGAGCAACCAATCCGGACCGGACCGGCCATTCTGCATCCGTTCGAAGGCGCGGCCCGCGAGGAGTATGCCGCCGATGAATACGGCCGCCGGCCAGCCGGTTCCCGGGCTGGCCTTGTTCATCAAGGGCGCGCTCCCGGATACCATCGAAAGTACGTTCAGGGCGACGAGAACGCCGCCGGCTACGGCCACGGCGGGCAGGTCGTCCAATATGCGGTTCCTGAGCAGGAGCGCGGCGCGTTCGAAGGAGAAGCGCTTCAGCGTGGTTTCGGGCTTCATGGTCATTTCCCTTCCTTTTCCGCGGCGGGGCGATACGGCGAGTCGAGCGGCGAACCGCCGAGCGCGGCGCGGAAGCGGTCGGGTTCCCGGATCGCGGCGGTGAAGACGAGTTCGAGGTCGGAGCCGCTGCCCGCTTCCGCGAGCAAGGCCGTCCAGCCGAGCGCGTCGCGTTCGGCGTAGACGACGGGCCGACCCTCGAGCGAATCCAGCCGTGCCGCGGAGAAGCGTTCGGCGAGGACGGCGGAGCTCGCCGTGCAGAGGACTTTTCCTTGGTGGACCACGACGACCGGGTCGAGCAGGTTTTCCAAATCCCTGGCTTGGTGCGTGGAAACGATGAACACCTTGTCTTCCGTCGCCGCGAGGGCGAGGGCGCGCCGGAACTGCGCCTTGGCGGGGATATCGAGGCCGTTGGTCGGTTCGTCCAGGAGCACGGCGCGGGCGCCGCTCGCCATGGCCGCGGCTACGGCGAATTTCTTGCGCTGTCCGTAGGACAGTTTGGCGAGGTTCTTGTCCCGCTCCACGAGGAATTCTTCCATGAGCGAGAAGAAGAGTTTCCTGTCCAGGGCGGGGCGGAAGACGCCGTAGCGGCCGAGCCAGACCTCCGCGGTGAGCGCTGGTACCCAGGGGTCCTCCGCCACGAAGGCCACGTCCGCGAGGACGGCCGCGGACCGCGCCCGGCTCTCGCGTCCGAAGACCTCGACGCGCCCGGCGGCGGGGACCAGGGCCCCCGCCGCGAGCTTGAGGAGACTCGTCTTGCCGGCCCCGTTGAGGCCGAGGAGCCCGATCGTCGATCCGGGCTCGGCGACGAGATCGAGGCCCTCGAAGAGCGGCCTCTTGCCGTACCCGAAAGTCACGGCTTCGAATTTGACCATGAT
>JAEWSV010000303.1 GCA_023398155.1 Spirochaetota bacterium | reverse complement strand
CATCTACGCCCACGGCAGGGCTGAGGAGGTCTTCGGCCGCGTCCTGGCCGGGCGGCCCGGCCTCCGCGAGAAAATCGTCATCCAGTCCAAGTGCGGCATCCGCTGGGCCGACGATCCTCCCGGCACTCCCCAGCGTTTCGACTTCAGTTACGAAAACATCCTCGCGAGCGTGGAAGGCTCGCTGAAGCGGCTCGGCACGGACTACCTTGACATCCTCCTTCTCCACCGGCCGGACGTGCTCTGGGAAGGCGAGGAGATCGCAGCCGCCTTCGCCGAGCTCAAGGCGGCGGGCAAGGTACGCTACTTCGGCGTGTCCAACCAGAACCGCTCTTGGATGGAATACCTCCAGACCTTCCTTCCCGATCCGCTCGTGGCGAACCAGCTCCAGATGAGCCTCATGCACCACGGCTTCGCCGAGGTCGGCATCTCCTTCAACCAAGCCGCTCCCGGCTACCCGGACGGCTGGGAGGGCGTCATCGAATACTGCCGCCTCAAGGGCGTGTCGCTCCAAGCGTGGAGCCCGCTCGACCGCGGCGCGCTCACGGGCGATACCGCCAAGCTGAGCGAGGCGGGAAAGAAGGCCGCAGCCCTCGTGAAGGACTACGCTTCCGCCCGCGGCGTGAGCGCCGAGGCCGTCGCCCTCGCCTGGCTCCTCAAGCATCCGGCCAAGATCGTGCCCGTGCTCGGCACCGCGCGGCCGGATCGCCTGGCCGCCTGCGTCGAGGCCTTGGACGTCGAGCTGAGCCGAGAGGAGTGGTATAGCCTCTTCGCGGCCGCCCGGGGCAAGCCGATGCCGTAAGGTTCGCCGCCGATCCGCGGGCGGCGCCGGTACTCCGGGGCGGCGCCCGCGTCTTTTCGCTTGCCAAAAATGTCAAATTCCTTTACACTGCCGTTACATTCAGCGCCCGGAGGAACCTCAACATGAAACGACTTTTGATTCTCGCCCTGGTGATTTCCGCCCTTTTCATCTCGTGCGATCCGAATGCTGATGACGATGCCGGCATCAACGGCACGTGGGTGCTGTATTCCGTCGACGAGACTCCTGTTTCTTATTTAGATGGGCAATTCAACTTGACCCTGACGGTCAGCAACGAAAATACGTATACATCAGCGGGGATCCTTTCCGGCGCCGAATTCTCAGACAGCGGCACGGTCAATAAGAAATCAGACTCGGTCTACACGTTTACCGATGGGGATGGAGAGTCGACCGATTATGCGCTCGACGGCGACGATCTTTCCACATCCTCAGAGTTCTTTGGTGAATTAGTCTTCAAGCGAGACTGAGTAAGCCGTAGCCTCCCCGCCCCGCCTCGCGGGCGGGCGGTTCTCCGTTCCGCCCGCTAGTCCCAAAAACCCGAACTCTTCATTCCCATCCCGAATCTTCGTGACACTAAGCGTCTATTCGAAGCCGGCCACCCGATGCGGGACGTACGGCGCTTCCAAGCGGCCGATGTCTTCCGCGTCGAGCGCGACGCCGAGCGCGGCCGCGGCGTCCTCCAGGTGCTGCAGTTTGGTCGCGCCGACTATGGGCGCGACGACGCCCGGCCTCGACAGCACCCATGCGAGGGCTACCTGGGCGGGGGGCAGGCCGCGCTCCGAGGCGACGGCGATGAGTTCTTCCACCACGCGCCGGTCGGCCTCCTCGGCAGCCCTATACAGCGCTTCGCCGAACGTATCCGACTTGGTCCGCTCCGTGGTTTCCGATTTCCAGGGGCGGGTCAGTCGGCCGCGGGCAAGGGGGCTCCAGGGAATGACGCCGATGCCTTCCGCGCGGCAGAGCGCGAGCATTTCCCGTTCCTCTTCCCGGTAGATCAGGTTGTAGTGCGGCTGCATCGAAATGAACCGGGTCCAGCCGTGGAGATCGGCGACGTAGAGCGCCTTGGCGAATTGCCACGCGTACATCGAACTGGCTCCGATGTACCGCGCCTTACCGGCTTTGACCACATCGTGAAGGGCCTCCATGGTTTCCTCTATGGGGGTGGAATAGTCCCAGCGATGGATTTGGTAGAGGTCGACGTAGTCCGTGCCGAGGCGCCGGAGGCTGTCGTCGATCTCCCGCATGATGGCCTTGCGGGAAAGCCCAGGACCGTTCGGGTCGCCCGCCCGCATGGGAAAGTACACCTTGGTCGCGATCACGAGGTCATCGCGCCGCGCGAAATCGCGGAGAGCCCGGCCCACGACTTCTTCGCTCGCGCCTTTGGAGTACATGTTGGCGATGTCGAAAAAGTTGATCCCCAGCTCGAGCGCCCGTTTGATGAAGGGGCGCGATTCCGCCTCGCCGAGGGCCCACGCGTGGTGCCCGCTCGCCGGGTCGCCGTAGCTCATGCAGCCGAGGGCGATCCGGGACACCTTGAGCCCTGAATTACCGAGATTCATGTATTCCATCGACCTTCCTCCCGCTCTAGACCGCCGGGATCAAAATAAATCCGCGGCGATACTCAGCCTGCCTTCCATTATGATAGATTTTTCCGGAGGTGAGAAGAATGAATGACACGTGCATCTTTTGCGCCATCGCGGCCGGCGAGGCTCCGGCCCAGGTGATCGGAGAGACCGAACGGACCCTCACCATCCTGGACCTACGCCCCGCCGCGGATGGCCACGCCCTCGTCATCCCGAAGCGCCATTGCGCCGATGCCCTGGACTGTCCCGACGACATCCTCGGGGAGCTCATCGCCGAAGCCGCGAAAACGGCGCGGCTGCTCAAGGAACGGCTCGGGGCCTCGGGCGTGAACATCCTGAACGCCAACGGGAGGACGGCCCAACAGACCGTCTTCCATCTCCATTTTCATGTTGTCCCTCGGTACGATGGCGACGGGCTCGACCTGCAACTCCACGGCCGCCTCTCCCGCGCGCCTTTGGACGAGGTCCGCCGGCGCCTCCTGGCATCGGATCCCATCGATAGCTAGAAGGATAAAGTTCCGTCCGGCGGGATCGTTATTGGCAAAACTTCCATATTTATTTACATTTTTTATCATAAATAGACTCATATAAGGAGCATCTATGAAACGGTTGTGCATAGTATCCGCGGCCCTCGGCCTCTTCGCTATCGGAGCCTGGGCGGAGGATATGCGGATCGTCGTGCCGTACGTCGGCACGTATTCGGAGACGCGGGAAGTAGAGGACGTCGGGGAGCTCGACGAGACGGGCCTTTTCACGGGACTATACTTCCAATGGATCAATCCCGAATCTTATCAGTGGAACGCCTTCGTCTACTACGTTCCGGACGTTAACTACGCGAGCACGCTCGGCGGACACTTCATCTTCGACAAATACTTCGGCCGCTCGCCGTCAGGCAAGTTCCTCGTCGGCGGCGGAATCGAGGCTCTGACCGTTTCCATGGACGCGGGGTCGGAACTGGGAAATCCGCCGGTCACTATCGACGATTTCACGATGTCGATGACCCTACTCATTCCGTACGTCCGCTTCGGCAAGTACTTTACCGCGAAAGCCGGACCGGCCGACTTTTCGGCGCTCCCCTGGGTCGGCGCCCAGCCGCAGTGGGTCCGGGGCGATCTGGAGACGGAGGGCTCGATGTCGTTCCCGCCCTTCGCCTTCTCGGAGAAAGTTTCGCTCGACGACTCCGCCCTTTACGCGATCGCCGGACTCAACCTCAAGGTCACGCTCTACCGTTTCATCGACCTGGAGGCCAAGTATCAGGCCGCCTTCGATGTCGAGGACTACTTCAACGCCTGGAGCGGCCTCGCGAACGTCTACTTGAACCGGAGTTGGGGGCTGTCCTACCGGCTCAAGTTCATGGAGTCGGGACAAAGCGATAGTTTCCAGCACTACGTCGGCGCCGCCTACGTATTCTAAGACTGGCTCGGCGCGGGCCGGTTCGAGGATTTTCGTCTCCGGATCGCCGGTCCGGGCATCGGGCGAACGTCCCGCGCTTAAAAAAAGGATGTGCGGGTAGCGAATTCCTGTTAGAATCGAGATCGGGAAATGGAGGAGTAAAAAAATGAGGAAACGCGCGGCATCCCGGTATCGGATCCTATCCTTCGACGGCGGCGGCCTGCGGGGATTGCTCAGCCTCGATCTCCTGATCCGCATCGCGGCGAAGACGAAGAACGCCGAGTGGTACGACGAGGCGCGGCTCTTCGCGGGGACTTCCACGGGAGGCCTCATCGCGCTGGCCTTGGCGGACGGCCAGAAGCCCGACCGCATCCGGGAGTTCTATACCGGTTCGGGACCGCAAATTTTCAACCGCAAGACGCTGTACTATGTATCGTCCTTCCTCCGCACGTTCCATGTCGGCTATAAACGGGATCAGCTGGAAAAGAACCTCACGGAAATGTTCTCCGATAAGAAGATCACCGAGCTCGACAAGAAGGTGCTCGTGGTCTCCTTCGACGTGAACAAGGAGGTCGGCCCCGGCCGCTTCGTCTGGCAGCCCAAGATCATCCACAACTTCCCGCACAAGAGCGACGAGCTGACCCTGGTGGAAACGGGGCTCCGCACGAGCGCCGCGCCGACCTATCTGCCCTCCCGCGACACCTTCATCGACGGGGGCGTCTGCGCGAACAACCCTTCGATGTGCGCCCTGACCCAGATCCTCGACGACCGCGGTGGCGAAGCTCCGTCCCTGGATAACGCGGTGCTCATCTCCATCGGCACCGGCAACCAGCCCGCGCCCATCTCCCGCCGCAATCTCAAATGGGGCATATTCCGGTGGAACACCAAGCTCCTCAAGCTCCTCGGCGACGGGGGCCTCAAGATGGTGGACTACCAATGCCAGCGGATCCTGGACGAGGATAGGTACCTCAGGATCGACGTGGACCTGGCGGAGAAGATCGATCTGGACGACGTGCGGAAGCTGGACGAGATCGAGCGGATAGCGAACTCCGTAAGCGACGAGAAGATCGCGGAATGGGCGGCCTGGATCGATAGGAACTGGTGAGGGGAAGCATGAAAACGGACGCTATGGTGCAGGATCTCGTGGACGGTTACGGCTCTTGGGCGTCGCTCGAGCGCGAGAACCGAGCCGGCGGCACGGGACGCTTTACCTCCGATTTATATCCGTACGATTCCCTGTTTTCGCCCCTCAGGGTGAACCGCCTCACCATCAAGAATCGCGTGGTCATGGCGCCGATGGGCAATATAGACATGTGCGAGGAGACCGGCCGGCCGAACGACCGGATGCTCCAGTACTTCTTCGCCCGCGCCAAAGGCGGCGTAGGGCTCCTTACCACCGGCCTCGTCCCGGTCAGCCACGGCATAGACAGCTCGGTCACCGAGCTCGGCAATCTCTCTTATTTCCCCCGCATCGACCGCAGCCGCACCGTTCTCTGCGGTTGGCGCGACCTCGCCCAAGGCGTTCACTCCTACGGAAGCCGGATCTTCATCCAGCTGACCGCTGGCCTCGGCAGGGTCGGTAACCCGCAATGCCTGCTGAACGAACTGAAGTTTCCGGTCTCGGCCTCGCTCAATCCGAACTTCTATATTTCGAGCATCCCCTGCCTGCCGCTCTCGGACCGCAAGCTCAAGAAGATCATCCGCAACGCGGGGCAAGCCGCGGCTGACGCCCAATTCTGCGGCATCGACGGCGTGTACCTGCATGGCCACGAGGGCTACCTCTTGGAGCAGCTCACGAATCCCGCCTTCAATCGGCGCGTCCTTGGCCGCTACGCGGATTGGCAGCGTTTCGGCATCGACCTGGTCAAGGAACTGCGGAGGAGAGTCGGCGACGGCTATCCCATCATGTACCGCATCGACCTCTCGCTCGCGCTCAACGAGACCTACGGCGAGAAAGGCATGGACGAGAAGCCGCTCAGGAAATTCAAGAACGGGCGCACGATCGAGCAGTCGCTGGACTACATGGAGAACTTGGTCGCCGCCGGGGTCGATATCTTCGACGTCGATCTCGGTTGCTACGACAACTGGTGGTTGCCCCATCCGCCGGCCGGGATGCCCGCCGGTTGCTTCCTGGAAGTCTC
This sequence comes from Spirochaetota bacterium, assembly GCA_023398155.1. Lineage (GTDB taxonomy): Bacteria > Spirochaetota > Spirochaetia > Treponematales > Breznakiellaceae > JAEXTK01. Next base: position 276 of record JAEWSV010000303.1, on the reverse strand, counting down.
CCGGCTGGTCAAGGAGCGCTTCAAGGCGAAGGGCCTGAGATCCAACGCGGGACTCGAGGTGCCCGTCGTCGCGGTGGGTAAGCTCGGCTACCCCGATATCGCCGAGAAGGCCCTGCGCGACGGCGACTGCGACATGGTCATGCTCGGGCGGCCCTTGCTGGCCGACCCCGATTGGTGCGCCAAGGCGTACGCGGGGGAGGTCGGAAAGATCCGCCCCTGCATCGGCTGCCAGGAAGGCTGCATCAACGAATTCGTAGAGGGCGGCCATCCCCAGTG
>JAEWSV010000290.1 GCA_023398155.1 Spirochaetota bacterium | reverse complement strand
GGTCTGCATGATGCCGAACGCCATCCTGCCGAGGGCCAGCGTGCTTTGATTGCGATGCACGCGCTTGTCCAGGTCCACCTGCGCCATCGCCGCCATCCCGTGTAGACGATAGATGTCGAGGAGCATGCTCGTCTCTATACCGTAACCGATGGGGAAGGAAATGGTTTCGAAAACCTCGCGGAAACCCGCGTACTCGCCGGAAAGCGGTTGAATGATCTGGGTCAGTTCCGGATAGTACAGGCTGAAAAGGGGCCGGATGACCAGTTCCGTAACGCGTCCGCCGCCGGACGGCTTTACGCGCTTCGCGTCCAGCGAGATGGGGCGGTCATAGAAGGCTTTGACGAATTTCACCTCGTCCTGGGCCAGGAGAGGGCCGATCAGGCCGTAGACGAAGCGCGGATGGATATTCTTTATATCGGCGTCCACGTAGACGATGATGTCGCCCGAAAGCACGTGGAGGGCCTTCCAGAGGTTTTCGCCCTTCCCCTTAAGGGGCGGCAGGCGGCTGAGTATTTCGGACGCTAGATAGACCGAAGCCCCGTACTCCGCGGCGATCTCGCGCGTCCGGTCCGTAGAACCCGAGTCAATCACGACGATCTCGTCCACGAGAGGATGCCGCGACATGAGTTCAGAACGGATGAGGACGATCTCCTTGGCGATAGTCCGCTCTTCGTTGAGCGTGGGGAAACAGACCGATATCTTGAGCTTCCGTTCTTCCTTGCGCTCCACGAGGGCGGAAATGTCCTTGAACCGCGAATGGTGGTAGGTGTTGGTCTTGAGCCAATCGACGCTAGACATCGTCGCAGACCCCCGCGTCTATCGCAGAAACGATGCCGACGAGTTGCGCCAAGCCGTCGGCGATGGAGTCAATGGAAGCGCGCGCCGTCTCGAGCCGATAATCCTCTCCCCTCGTGATGCCGATCGTGACCGCGTCGATGCCGCGGGAAAGGAAAGCCGAAAGTTCCGATTCGCTCGAGAATACCGCGGGCTCTATGCCGAGGCGCTCCATCACGGCGATGGAAGCCTTCACGAGCGGATGGGCGTACCCGAGGGAAGCGGCGCGCGCCGAGGCGACGCGGCGGATGCGGGCTTCCACGCCGTACTCGTACCGGACGCTCGTCACGATATCCTCGATCCGATCGGCGATCCCTTTCACGGTCTCGTCGCTCGAGCTCCTGATCTCCAGCCCCATCTCGGCGCTGAGGGCTGGTTCCCCGTACTTGAGACCGCCTTCCAGCCGCCCGATATTGATGCGGGTCGGCGGTTTTTGGGGCAACTCGATGGAGAGGATCCGGTCGATGATATCGTTCATCACCACGAGCATGTTCGTGCCGGCCTTGCTCTCCATGCCGCCCGCGTCGTGCACGTCCAACGAGACGTCGGCGCGTATCATCGCTTCGGAATAATAGTTGAGGCGACCGAGCTCGCCGCCTTCCACGATCACGGCGGCTCGGACCGGAACCGAAAGGTTCTCCAAGAAACGGGCGACGGCGACCTGAGGGAGCCGCGGGCCCTGCCCCGCGAAGCCGACGAGCAGAAGGTCGCTCTGGAAGGAGATATCGAGGGCCCTGATCAATTCCGGGAGGGTGAGGACCGCGCCGGCCCCGACCGCGTTATCGAGCACGCCCGGCCCCGCGATGGTGCCCTCGCGTATCGAAAAGTGGATCTCCTCCGTGCCGCGATAGAAGGAATCGAGATGCGCGGCGACGATGATCGCTTTCTTGAGCGGGTCCGAGCCCTTGATGACCGCTACGGGATTCCCGGCGTCGTCGGCCGAACACTCGTCCACGCCCAATTCGATGAGGCGGTCCGAAAAGTACTCGGCGCGCAGATCGTAATCCACGCGATCCAATTCTTCGTCGTCTTCACGGGTGACGGCGCCGCTGGGGATTTCCCCGAGCAGCACTATGTTGGAGAGGGCTAGGTCACGGAGCTCCGCGATACGCCGGCGCCGTTCAACGAGCGCCTCCAGGGTGGAATCGATTGTCGTTCGCGTTCTATGCATCTATCCCTATAGTAGTCGATCGCGCCGCGCTGGGCAACCGCGGAGCCGGAGTCGGCGATCGGCCGGAGCGGCCGCCGGCGCAGGCCGCTGCCTCAGAGCCCGTCCATGAACGCGAGGATGCGGTCGTCCAGGCCGGGCAGGCCCTCGTGGCCGAAGTCGGGATAGACCACCAAGGACTTCGCTCCCGGCATCTTATTGTACGCGGCGAACTGGGTGGACGGCGGGCAAATCTCGTCCATGAGGCCCGTCGCCATGAGCACCTCGCCCCGGATCCGGGGAGCGAGGTGCTGGACGTCGATGTAGCCGAGGGCGCGGAAGGCCGCGTCTTCCCTCTCGTGCAGGGGATCGAAGCGGCGGAACCATTCCCGCAGTTCCTCATAGGCGTTCTTGGCCTGGTCCATCTCCCAGACGCGCCTATAATCCGAGAGGAAGGGGAAGACCGGCGCGGCCCGCGCTATGCGGTTCTCGAGCGCGGCGCAGGCTATGGTGAGCCCGCCGCCCTGGCTTCCGCCCGTCGCGCCCACGCGGGCCGGATCCACCCCGTCCATGGACATGACGATGCGCGCGAGGCGGACGGCGTCCAGGAAGATCGCGCGGTAGAGCAGAGCCTCGGGCTTCCCGCCGATCGCGTCCGCGAGCCCGCGCACGATGTGGCCGTGGAGGGTGTTGCCCTTCGTCCGGAGGTTGTCCTCCGAAAGTCCGCCCTGCCCACGGCAATCGAGGGCCGCCACCGTGAAGCCCGCGGCCGCCCAACCGAGCTTGGACTGCCAGTCCCCCGAATCCGCCGAGTACCCGTGGAACTGGAGCACGGCCGGCCCCTTCCCGTTCGCTCCGGCGGATCGGGCCGCGGCGTCTCCCACGGGGCGCACGAGCTTGGCGTGGACCCGCGCGCCGCCGATTCCCGTGAACCAGAGATCCCGGTATTCTGCGAAGGGCGCGCGCCTTCCCGTACCCGCGGGAGGGCTGACGGCGGCGGGCGCGAGTTCTAAATCGATCGGCGTGCGCTCGAGCTCGTCGAGGGCTCTTTCCCAGTAGGCGTCGAAATCGTCGGGTCGGGGATTGCGCCCCGCGTACGAGGCGAGCGAATCGAAGGGCATATCGAAGTTCAGCGGCATGGGACTCTCCTGGATTAGTTTACTTCAGCGCCGGGCTAAGGCATCGAGGACGTCGAGCACGACGCGCATCAGGTATCGGCAATCCTCCGCGGTGGTGTGATAGCCGCCGCCACCGGTCTCCTGCCGGATCACGACGGTTCCGTATTCTCCTTCGCCGCCCGCCTCCACTTCGTAGCCGCCTTTCCGGACCGCGGCGGCGATGCGCCAAGACGGCCCCTTCCCCCGGGTGATGACCACCGCGTAGAGGTAGGGGACCTTGCCGTTCGGACCGGCGTTGACGGCGGCCTGGAGCTGGACGCCCACGAGGTCGTCAGGCTTCCGGCGCGGCTCAACCATGAGGCGCGCGTCCTCCGGGATGCGGAGACCCGCCGCGTCGCGGTCCAGCCGGAGGTACGGCGTGACGACGACGCCTTCCGGCAGGTCGACCGACCGCGCGGCCTGGATGGCCGTCATGACGAGTTCGAAGTCGGCCGGGACCCAGATCTTGATACGGAGGAAATGGAGCGCCGGAATGAGGAGGATGGCCGCGTCGAAGACCGCGAGGGCGGCCCGAGGCCGGAAGGGCGAAAGGACGAGGCTCGCCGCGAGGAGGATGATCGTGGCCGGAACGCCCGAGCCGCTCCGGTACCAGAACGGGATCTTGATCTTCCGCGCGGAGCGGAAGGCGTCGGCGATGCGATCCAGCTCGGCGGATCCCGCGGGCTGCCAGTCTTCTTCCCCGAGGTCGGCGGGCTTGTTGGTCCACCGCTTGGCCGAAAGGAGGACGAGGGGCGTAGCCATGAGCAGGGAACCGAGGCCGAGGGCCGCGGGAAAGAGAATCTGGAGCGCGATTCCCGCCGCCGCGACCGACGCGAAGACGATGAGCCGGGAATCGGTGCCGAGCCCGGGAATGCGGTATTCGACGGCCGCGCGTATCATGCGGGACTCCTTTGCGGAACGGTCTCTGGCGCGCCGCGGCCGGCCGGCTCGCCATTGCGG
>JAEWSV010000096.1 GCA_023398155.1 Spirochaetota bacterium | reverse complement strand
GTTCACCCCGTGGCTCGCCCTCGGCGGCTTCTGGTCAGCGGCGCCGCTCTCGGATTTCGAGCACGGTAAGCTCGGCGTCTCCATAGCGGACGTTGACGCGGCGTACGCCATCATGTCGGGGACGGAACTCCTGATTACGCCGTTTTCCGCCAAAGCCGTACATCCCCTCTTCCGCGTTGCCGTCGGAGGCGTTTCGGTCGGATACATGGAGGACGTCGACGATAAAGAAGGTTATGACCGGGCGACGGAAGAACGGTTCTTCCTTGCTTCCGTCGCAGCCGGAGCGGAGATGAACCTATCCCGTCACCTCAGGCTCGCCTTACGCGGCGGATGGCGCTTCGCGGCCAATGAGGAAACGATGGGCATCGCTGACGGAGGCCTCAGCGGCCCGGAGCTCGCACTGACCCTGCGCGCTCTCTGGCGCACCGTCATCGACTGAAACCGACCTTTAGGACGCGCCGTTTCGCCGAACGGGGAACGGCGCGGGCCTTCCTTCCTTTTCCCGTCCATCCGCGCTACACTATCGTCGGCGATGGAACACCTCATACTCGCGGCGTATATTCTCCTTTTCACGAGCGGTTCGGCGTGCATCATCGCGCTCGCCTTCCTACGCCTCAGGCTCAGGAGCCGCATCGTCGGCGACCTCCTCCTGGTACAGGTGCTCCTGCTCGCCGGCCTCGCGCTCGTGCTCGTTTACTTCTATCTGCAGAACGTCGTGGCGGGTCCCGACGCGCCGCTCGTCAGGAAATGGCTCGGCGTGTCTTCCACGCTCGTTCAAACGGCGCTCTACGCGGTGGCCTTCCGGATGATCGCGGCGCTTAGGACCGGCGGCCGTTTCAGGCCCGCGCTGCGGTCCGCCGTCGTCGGACTGTGCCTCGCGGTTACCGCGACGAGCTTCACGTACGTCCTTTTCGCCCTCTTCCCGGCCATCGAGCCGCGGTGGCTCGCGGAGAACCACGCGCTCAGATCGATGTTCGGCTACCTCTTGGTCGGCCTGACGCTCTTCGCGCTCGGCCTTGCCTTAGGGCTGGCGCCGCTCGGAGGAGAACCCGCGGCCGTCCGCCTACTCGTCCGCGGCTGGGCCATCGCGCTCCTTGCCTTCGCTCCTCTCTCGGCGGTCGAATGGGCGCTCGAGGCGTTCGGGCCGCTGCCGTATTCGCCGCTCTCGCTGGATTTTCTTTTTTACCTGTCCTGCAACGCGGTGTCAGTCGCGGCGTTCGCCCGGTCGCTCCGAACCGAACGGAAAACCGACGACTCTTCGCTACCCGCGGCGGTAAACGACGAAGAAGCCGCTCGCTTCGGCCTCACCGAGCGCGAACGGGACATGGTCCCGCTCATCGCGCGAGGGCTCGCGAACAAAGAGATCGCCGCGGAGCTCGGCATCTCGGCCGCGACGGTCCGCACCCATATCTACAACCTGTTCCAGAAAGTCGGCGCTAGGAGCCGCATCGAACTTCTCAACAAGCTCGGTTCCTGAAGCCGATCCTAACGCCGGCGTTTACCGCTTGGCGTACCACTCCACGACGCGCTGAAGGTCCGCGACGGGCGGCGTGGCCGCGATCGATGGCAGGCCGACGACTTTGACGGTTTCGCCTTCGCGCGCGAGCCAAGCGGGAAGGGGTCGGTTCCCTGCCGCCGCCTTCGCCCGCTCGGAGACTCCGCCGCTCACGTCGGGCGCCAAGGATATCTGATCTCCGGGGGAAATGAGGGAACTCGGAATATCCACTTTCTTGCCGTTCACGCGAAGGTGGCCGTGGGAGACGAACTGCCGCGCCTGTCCGCGCGTGACGGCGAATCCTGCCCGGTATACTACGTTGGAGAGCGATCGCTCCAAGACTTCCGCCATGGCTTCGCCGGTGGCGCCGCGTCCGCGGGAAGCGAGCCGATAAACGTTCCTGAGCCGACGCTCCGTGAGCCCGTACATGAGACGGAGTTTCTGCTTCTCCGCGAGCTGCAAGCCGTAATCGCTCGTCTTGGCCTGCCGCCGTTTATCGGGAGCCTTCCCCGGCTTTTGGGGCTTGCGGTCGAGCAGGCGGTCGTACTTGGGATTTCCGAACAAATTGACGCCGAAGCGTCGGACAATCCGGCCCTTGGCGCCGGTCAATCGAGACATGCTACCTCCATAGATATATGACTATTTTTGTAGTATATATCGATCGTTCACGTCAAGGTAGCGGCGTCCGCTCCGTACGGCAAGGAAAGTCTCCAGGGCGAGTCTCGTGGAATCGAACGCCAACCGCTCGGGAGCTACTTCTCGGGGCCGAAGGAATACGATATCCGCGGTTTCTATCGGATCGGGAGTCAAGTGTTCCCGAAGCAGCGAGGGCGCGCTGACGACGAAGAAGAGGTCGCACGTATTATAGAGGATACCCGAATACTCGTAGCGGTTCGGGAAGGAACCGAGGAATTCCATTTCCGAGGGCTCCCAACCGATTTCTTCGCGGCACTCCCTGCGGACCGCCGCTTCAGCGCTTTCCCCCGGGTCCACGAAACCGCCCGGTAAGGCGAGAAGGCCCGCGGCCGGCTCCTTCGCTCGGACGGTGAAGACGATTTTTTCCTCCGCGAGCACGAGGGCCCCGGCGGCGGTCGCGACATTATGGAAGTAGAGAAAACCGCAAGAAGCGCAACGATACGCCTTACCGTCCTCGAAGCGTATCTCGCTCGATCTACAAGAGGGGCAATAGCGGAACCGCATCCGGCGGCTAGTACGCGCCCGGGGACGCTCCCTCCGAACGAATTTCCGCGAGATACTTCTCAATCGCGGCGACGTCTTCGGGCTTACGATCCGTGAAAGATATACCCATGACGCATTTGCCGTCTTCCATCCGCGAATACGCGACGTAGCCTTCTACATGAATGACCGTTTCGCACTCCGCGCAGGTGACTCCGAGCATGAGGTACACGGGGGTCATGGGGTCCAACGGGTTCTTGGATTCGCACTTCAATCCGCCGGTCGACAAGTCCAGGCCTTGCACCTGCAGGAAATCCTGCCCATCGGAGGAAAGATCAACGAATTGCTTAATCGAGAATCGCCTCTCGGCGCGTCTTTCGCTAAACATGATGCTCGTAGTATAACCCCGACATGGTCGGTTGGAAAGCGATTCTTACCTCTTCCTACTTAAGATGCGCCGGTTGAATCCGATACGGCGCGTCTTTATACTTTGCCGTCATGATCCATGAATGTGCGCTCACCGTAAGAACCTACGAATGCGACTCGTACGGCCACGTAAATAATGCCGTCTATTTGCACTACCTGGAATTCGCTCGGACCGAGTATCTCAAGTCGATCGGTTTCGATTATCCCGCGGTAGTGGGAGCCGGGTATGGGCTGTATGTGGCGCGGATCGAGATCGATTATAAACGACCCGCCTTCGCCGGCGACGCCCTGCGCATCCGCTCCAGGGCCGTTAAGAAGGGAGCCGTAAGCGGCGTGATGGCGCAGGAGATCCTCCGCGGGGACGACGTGGTCGCCGAGGCTCGGGTCACCTGGGCCTTCGTCGACTCGTCCGGCATGCCCTGCCGCGTACCCAAGGAGTGGGACCTTCCCGGCCTGCATCCCGAGGCCGCGGCCAGTCGATAGCGGTCGACGATAAGCGCGCCGGGATAAAAACGGCCGCCCGCGGTATGCGGGCGGCCGTATGGATTACAAGCCCGGCCGTCAGGCGCCCATGAAGAGCTTGAGATCGTCTTCCACCGAACCGATCCCGGCGATACCGAAGTTCTCCACGAGGACCTTGGCCACGTTCGGCGAGAGGAAGGCCGGCAGCGTCGGGCCGAGGTGGATGTTCTTGAATCCGAGATACAGCAGGGCCAACAGGACGATGACGGCCTTCTGTTCGTACCAGGCGATATTGAAGCTGATCGGCAGGTCGTTCACGTCCGCGGCTCCGAAAGCTTCCTTGAGCTTGAGCGCGGTGAGCGCGAGCGAATACGAATCGTTGCATTGGCCGGCATCCAAGACCCGGGGAATACCGCCTATGTCGCCGAGATCCAGCTTGTTGTACCGATACTTCGCGCAACCGGCGGTGAGGATGACCGCTTCTTTCGGGAGCGCCGCGGCGAAGTCGGCGTAATACTCGCGGCTCTTCATACGACCGTCGCAGCCGGCCATGACGAAGAAGCGCTTGATCGCCCCGCCCTTGACGGCATCCACGACCGCTCCGGCCACTTTGTCTACGGCCGCATGCGCGAAGCCGCCAGTTATGGTGCCGGTCTCAAGCTCCTTCGGAGGAGGGCACTTCCGGGCGAGCTCGATTACCGCGGAGAAGTTCTTCTTGCCGCCTTCGAGACGATCGGCGATATGGGGGCATCCGGCGAAGCCGGCCTCGCCGGTAGTGAATACCCGGTCCTTATAGCTCTCTTTCGGCGGAACGAGGCAGTTGGTCGTAAGGAGGACCGGCCCGCCGAAGGCTTCGAACTCTTCGACCTGTTTCCACCAGGCGTTGCCGTAGTTACCGACGAAATTCCCGTACTTCTTAAAGGCCGGATAGTAATGGGCGGGAAGCATCTCGCCGTGCGTATAGACATCCACGCCCGTACCGGCCGTCTGTTCCAAAAGTTCCTCGAGATCCTTGAGGTCGTGTCCCGAGATGAGGATGCCGGGGTTCTTGCGGACGCCGAGCTGGACAACGGTCGGTTCCGGATTCCCATAGGCGCCGGTGTTCGCGCCGTCCAGGAGCGCCATCGCGTCCACGCCGTATTTACCGGTCTCCAAGACCAGCGCGGTGAGAGTAGCGGCATCAAGGGTATCGTCCAGAGTCGCGGCGAGGGCGCGTTCCATGAATTCCGCGAGGGCGGCGTCCGACTTACCGAGGTTCTCCGCGTGCTCTACGTATGCGGCCATGCCCTTGAGGCCGAAAATCACGAGGCTGCGGAGCGCGCGCACGTCCGCGTCCTCGATGGCGAGGAAACTCGCCGCGGTCCAGGCGTCCAGCATTTCGGCCTCGGTTTTCGCTTCAAAGCGGGCCGCCGCGGGCATTTTGGCGGGTAGTGAGCCGCCCTTGGACGCGATCAGCTTCTTGAGCTCCTCGCGGAGCGCGATCGTCTCCCGGATCCGGGAAATGAAAACGTCCTTGTCGAAGTTGGCGTTCGTGATCGTCGCGAAAAGGCCTTGGTAGAGGGCTCGGTCGACCTCAGGATCCACGATCGCGACTTTCCGCGCGGCTTGCGCGACGACGGCGAGCCCTTTGAGGGCATAGAGGAGCACGTCCTGTAGGTTGGAGACGGTCTCGTCTTTTCCGCAAACGCCGCGGACCGTACATCCCGTTCCTTTGGCCGCTTCCTGGCACTGGTGGCAAAACATTCCCATTTCATTCCTCCGAAGTCGGTACGATGGCTCGATCATACGGACCTGCGGAGGGTACGACCGTAACCGGCGTTACGGTTTCATGATTTTTATATCGAAAGAGAGAACACCATCCGTTCGGCCGGCCCCACCGAGCGCGTCAGCTCGAGCGGACGCCCGTCCGCGAGCGCGGCGATGCGGGTCACCGCCATTCCGGCCCGCGGACCGGATCCGCCCACGCCGAGGATGCCGGCCTCTTCGGCGTTCAGGATGACGGCTTCGTACGTCTCGGTCCCGGCGGCCGGCACGAGGCCGTAGCGGTCGGCTAAAGTCGAATAGAGGGAATCCCGCGCCGGTTCCGCAAGGTCGAAGCCCGGCACCAGGGCCGCCGGCAATGACGTGCGTTCCAGGAGGACCGGAACGCCGTCGGCGACGCGCAAGCGGACGAGACGATATACGCTGGATCCGACCGGGTCCAGGGCGAGCCGCTCGATCTCGTATCCGTCGGCTTCAGCCTCTCCCGACGACAAGAGCACCGAAGCCGGTTCCCGTCCGGCACGGCGCATATCTTCCGTGAAGGAATACAGGGGCCGCAAGTCGCGCACCAAGCGGCGGCGCGCGAACGTCCCCCGTCCTCGTTCGCGCGAGACGAGCCGTTCCCGCTCGAGGAGGGTGAGGGCCTGCCGTACCGTGATGCGGCTCACGCGGAATTCATCGCAGAGTTCGGTTTCGGTCGGAAGGCGATGGCCCTCAGCGTACGAGCCGTTTTCTATCCGCGCACGGAGCTCGCGCGCGATGCGGAGATACAACGGCGAACCTTCGGTTCCGGTATCGCGGATCATGACGTTCCGAGGCGTCGGGCGCATTCGTCCAACACCGCGGCCGTGGTCGTGCAGCCGAAGCGCGTCCCGCCTATTTTCCGTACGAGGAGCGCGGTGTCCAATTCGCGGATGCCGCCGGCGGCCTTCACCTGTATCTTCGCGGAGACGGAGCGGCGCATAAGCCTGAGGTCGGCGAAGGTCGCCCCGCCGGGACCGAATCCGGTGGACGTTTTCACGAAATCGGCCCCCGCGCGTTCGGCGAGAGCGCACGCCTTCACTTTGAGTTCATCAGTGAGATAGCAGTTTTCCAGTATCACCTTCACGATCGCCCCGCGCCCGTGGGCCGCCGCGCAGACAGCCGCGATGTCCTTCTCCACATAGTCGAAATCGCGGCTCAGCAGCTTCGAAATATTGAGCGTCATGTCTAGTTCCACCGCGCCGTCATCGACGGCCCGCTCAGCCTCCAAGACCTTGATCTCGGTCGTGCTATATCCGTGGGGGAACCCGATCACCGTGGAGACGAGGACGGAGCTGCCCGCCAATAGATCCCTGACGAGCGATACTTGCGAAGGAGCGCAGCAGACCGAGGCGACGTCGTACTTCCGGGCAAGCGCGCAGCCCGCCCGTACTTCATCGTCCGTGAGATTGGGGCGCAACAAGGAATGATCGATCATTTTCGCGATGTCCTGCACGGTACAGTTCATTGATTCCTCCAAAGTTAGTATATTGTTATAACAACTATTGTAAAGATGCTAGGAGCATACGACAGCTTCGGCGCTTCCCGTGCGCGCGGCGGCTTGATTATGCCCGCGCCAGCCGCGAGGATGGAAGAAAAGGACGCTCATGACTGAAACCACGTCTCGCATCATCGCCGTTCTCAAAGCGCTCAAGACCGGGACTGTCTCCAGCTACGGAGCAGTGGCTGCAGCCGCCGGCGTGCCGAACGGAGCGAGAACGGTAGCGCGCGTGCTCCATTCGATGAGCCGGACCGAAAACCTTCCCTGGCATCGCGTCGTACGCTCCGACGGAAGGATAGCGCTGCCACGCGGCGGCGGCTTCGAACTGCAAAAGGCCCTGCTCGAAGAAGAGGGCGTCACCGTGTCGGAGGATGGTTGGGTCAACCTTGAAGCCCGCTGAGCCGCGCCGGCCCGCGCCGGCTATTTCGGCGCTTCTATTTTACCCGGCTGGAAGGTCATCGCGAAGCGGGTCCCGCCTTCGGGAGATCGCGCGTACTCGATGCTCGCGTTCAACTGGTCGGCGAGGCTTCGGATGAGCGGGAACCCCAACTTCTCCTTCTTCTCTATATCCTCGGGCAGACCGATACCGTCATCTATTACGGAGAAGATAGCCTTCCGGTCCGACCCGTACTTGAGGCTCATAACGATGGTTCCGCCGTCGCGTTTTCCGGGAGGAAACGCGTGGAGGTACGCGTTCGTGAGCACCTCGTTCGCGATGAGCCCGAAGGGGACGGCATGATCGATTTCCAGGACGACTTGATCTATATCAGAAGAGAAAAGGATGCGGCTT
>JAEWSV010000254.1 GCA_023398155.1 Spirochaetota bacterium | reverse complement strand
TAGTAATAGTGCGTGGCGAACATGGCGTTCACCTGAACGCCGCTCCGGTCCCGCAGGGCGTCCAGATCGATGTCGCCCGCGATCCACCGCGCTTCTCCCGAGTCCCAGAACGAGGCGGCCGCCTTCCCGTCGGTCGCGAACCTGATGACGAGGCTCTTGAAACCAACGCTCTTGGCGTCCCAATATAGCTCGTTCTTCGCCATCACGATCCGGTCCGCTTTCCGGTCCACGATGTAGAAGGGGCCGTTGGAGATGGGCGGCCTTTCGGACCAATCCTTCACCGCGAGCATGGAAGGATGCACGGGCGCGAACGAGTGGTGGCAGAGCATGCTCGGGAAGAAGGCCGCAGGCTCGCTGAGCTTGACGACGAGGGTCCGATCGTTCGGAACCTCGATGCCTATCTTCGCCGTATCCTTTTCGCGGCCGAGGCGATAGTCCTTCGCTCCCGCGATCAGGTCGAAGAGCGAGGAATAGGGGGAATTCCGCGCCGGATCGATGAGGGATAACCAGGCCGCGCGGAAATCGGCGGCGCGGACTTCATCGCCGTTCCAATACCGCGCGCCGTCCCGGAGGGTGAAGGTCCACGACCGCTTATCCTCGGAGAGTTCCCACTTACTCGCCATGGCGGGGACGGGTTCCAGCGTCAGCGGGTGATAGGAGAAGAGGCCCTCGTACAGGGCGGTGAAGACTTGGGCCTCGTCGGCCTTGAACGATTCGCGGGGGTCCAGTTCGAGATCGGCGTCGGAAAGTACCACGGTGAATTCGTCCCTGGAATTCGGCTCGGGTCGGGTTTCCGCGATGCCGGGGGTCTCCCGCCCGTCCGCCCCCGGTTCCGCTTGGACCTTTACCTGGGGAGCGGGGCCCGCGGCGCAGGAGAGCGGAAAAAGCGCCGCGGCCACGATAGCCGCAAACGCCGCGCGGGCGCGCGGCGCGTAAACGTTCTGGAGATGCATGGGCGTTCGCTCCTTGGAAACCTACACGGCGTCGCCGCGGATGCCGAGCCGTTTCATCTGCTCGACCTCCTCTTTCTGGGCGATGTACTCGTGGCGCTTCTGGTTCGCCTTGACGATGCCGTTCTTGACGGCCGAAAGTTCGGGTTTGATGCCGCGCATCCGTTCGCGCTCGAGCCGCGGCGTCTCGGACTTGAAATAGATGTCGAGGGCCGACATCGACTTGTGGATGGATTGCAACTCTTCGATGTTCTTGCTCAACACCGAGAGGACCTGATCATCGGTGGCGGCCTCCAAGCGCTTCGCCGTATTCGCCGTCTTGGCGGTTATCGACGCGAGGAAGCGGGACTTCCGCGTCACCTCCGCGCGGAAGTCGGTGTAGTTGAGTTTCTCCGGTTTTGAGACGCCGGTGACGACGTCGGTATATTCCACCTCGTAGAAGACGTCCTCCGGCTCGCGGTGCATCATCGATCGGAGAAGGCGTCGAACCTTGTCCCAGAAGCCGTTCTTCGCGCTCTCCATGAGGGAGCTGTTCTCGTCGAGCTTACGCAGGGCGTCGTCCAGGGTGAAGCTCAGCATGCCGAGGGAGCGCAATCCGTCCATGAGGATGGTTTTGAAGGAGACCTCGTTCTTTTCTTCCTGCCGCTTCTCCTCCGCCACCGCGAGCCGTTTCTGGAGGTCTTCGCGGAGCGCGGGGCCCTCCCCGGAATAATCCTCCTTGAGGACTTCCTCGACGAGTTCGGGATAGAAGGGGCGGTCGGACATGCCGTCGGCGAATTTACGTTTGATTTGCCGTAGGCTATCGTCTTTCTTGGAGAAGACCGTGGCCGGATCGAACTTCATCGCATCAAGGAACCGCATGCGGAGCTCGAGCTTGTAGGCCTCGCGATGGTAGTCGGAGACGTCTTTTAGGTACTTGAAGATGTTCTTGGACGAGCGATCCAGGTGTTGGAGGGCGTCGGCGACGAGGCCCGTCGACAAGGGGTCGTTACCGCCCTTCACGAGGGCGAGGATTTCAACGAGGGTCCGCGTATTTATGAAGTTGGAACTGGCGGATAGCTGGGTCCAGGCGAAGTACTTGGTCAAGGCGAGGATGCGTTTGAGGCGCTCCATCGTGAGGAAATCGACGCTGAATTGGTAAAAATTGACCAGGAAATCCAATTGGCTTTCATAGCTGGAAAGCCGGATGCTCATCTGCTCGATCTTCTCGCTTTCCGAGAAGGGGCCCTCCGGCGGAACTTGGAGATCGCCGATCTTCACGTCGTTCTTGTACGGGTCCTCGTGCAGGACGCCTTTCTTAAGCAGCACCGCATACAGGCCGGCGAAGGAGGATTGGAAGATCCGGAATTCTTCCTTGAGCCGGGGCATCTGCGTACGGTCAAGCCAATTCCGACGCTTCTCCAGCAAGTCCGCGAGGGTGCTCTGGAATGTCAGCGACTCATCCATATGTTCTACCAGTATGGAATATATCGGGTCGATCGGCAATCCCTGGGTAAACGGGATCGCAGCGCCCGGCGCCGCGGCCCCGTAAGGAGGGTATGCGCGCTCAGATCCGATTCGTCCGCCTCGCGGCCGCGCTCGTTTCCTGCGTCCTCCTCTCGTGCGCGGCGCCGGCCTCCGCGCCGGTTCTCCGCCTTCGGTTCCCGCCCTTGCCTACGGCTTGGGCGGCCGCGCTCGGCGAGGCCTCGTGGAGCGTCCGTTGGACGGGAAGCGACGGCGTCCAGTACCGCCGGGACGACGCGGAAACGGGAATGGAGATCGAACTCGACTCCTCCGCCTCGGCGATCCTCGCCTATCCGTATTGGCCCGGTCTCGGTTTGGAGGTCGCCCTGGCGCGTCCCGCCGGGGCGATCTACCCCTTCGACGAAGATGGCGGGAGTCTGGTCCTGGATTGGGAAGGCGGTCCGCCGGCGGTCTTCTTCCGCGAGCTCGCCGTCGCCGCCGGACCTCCGCGGACTCTGCCCGAGCGCTTCGACTGGCCGCGTTTCCGCGCGCTCCTCTCCGGTCCCCTGGTGGCCTCCGAAGTGGCGGCGGATCCCTGGCTCGTCGATTGGCGGCTCGTCGCTGAGAAGACCCGGAGGTCCGGTTTCGATCGGCGCCGGCTCGTTCCGCGTCCGACGGAGCCGCTCGCGTTCACCGTTCCCGCCGCGGGCCCCTGGGCGGCGTCTTCTCCCTTCGTCCGCGCTCCGTCCTGGCAAGAGGGCTCGTCGGCGACGGTGGGCGCCTCCGAAGAGGCCGATACCTTCTTCTGCGCGGAAGGGATCCTCCGCTATTCCCGGGAAGCGGCCCTATGGCTCCCCGCTCCATAGCCAATGGCTCTTTTCCAGCCGTAAGCAGGATCCCCAAATAACTCCTACGAGCGTGACCCGCGCCGCCGTCTTGAGCGAGGCGACGTCTTCGGATAGACTCGCCGGACGCAACCATGAAGTACGCCATGCCGTCTCCCGTCCGTCTCGCCGTGTTCCTCGTCGTTATCGTTCTCGCCTCGTGCGGTCGGAAAGAGGGTCCGGATCGGCCCCAGGCTGAAAGCGCCGCGACCGAAACCTTCAAGCCGGTCGCGATAGTCGAGCCTTCCGCCGGGCCCCGCTGGTTCGAACTTTCCGCTTCCGGCCCGGTCGCCATCCGCGGCCCCGCGGAAGCTTCCCTCGCGCCCTTCGAGCCGTGGCCGCTCGCGCGCCGGATCGTCGGTTTCGTCGTTCGGGACGGCCTCATCGCGGCGGGCTCGAACCGGGACGGCTTCGTCGGCATCGTCGCCCGCAAGGACGGCGTCGCCGCGATCTATCGCGCCGCCGACTCCGACGTCTGCGGCCCGTACAGCATCGCCTCGGTTTTTTCTCTGGACGGCGCTCCGGCGGCTCTCCTCTATCGGGACCGGTTCTTCATCGAACCCGAGGTCGAACCTGCGACGGTGAACGTGGTCACCCTGGTCGCGGGGAATCCGCGTCCGGTCAAAGCCGAACTCGGCGCCCTCGCCTCCTACGGCGGAAAAGAGGGGTGGGACGTGGAATCGATCGAGCGCTCGGCCGACGGCGACTGGCACTTCCGAGCCGTCCGCGCTGCAGCCGGCGGGGGCGGGGAGACCGCCTACCTCGTCTCCGGAACCCTCCAAGATGCGGCGTCGCGTTCCACCGCGGCGGCATTCCGGAGCGCTCGCGACCCCCTTCCCCTTGAGGACGCGGAGCCCGTACTGCGGAGGGCGCTCGCCGACGCGGCCAGCCTCGCGGGAGGCGGGAACGTCGCGGTGGCGACTGCCCTTTCCCCCGGACAAGCGAGCGTCGCCTATTATTTATTGTC
>JAEWSV010000225.1 GCA_023398155.1 Spirochaetota bacterium | reverse complement strand
CTCAAGAAGAGCGGCGGGAAGTCCCCTCCTCCCTTTTCTTTTGGTCCGCTTCCAGCTTGGCCGACCAGATCTCCGCTTTCTTCTTTAAGCTCTCCGCGTCTTCGCGATCGCCCACGAGCATGTGGATACGGCGAAGCGCGTTGAGGAAGGCTATGGCCATCTTGAAATCGTCGAAGCGGTTCGTCGAAAGTTCATACTTCTCCCGGTAACGATCCGCAGCCTGCATGAGGAGCTTCTTGAGCGTCCTGAGGTGATAAACGGTCACTTCATAATCCGCGGAACGCGGATCGAGATTGGCGACCGCGTCCTTGAGATTGAATATATTCTTGGCCACCGCGGCGAATCGGGCCTCCAGCTCCACGAACGACCACTTCCACTTCGTATTGTCGCCGTAGGCGTCCTCTACCAAACGGATACCGAGGCCGAGCTTACGAATCAGCGCGTAGCGCTTACCCGCGTCAAAACTGGCGATCTCGGCCACTTTCTCTTCATATTCGGAAAAAGCGGCGTCGACGAGGCCGGTGACGACCTCTTCGAGATAGATAACGCTCTTGTACAGGGCCTTACGCGCCTCGTTGAGAGCCTCTTCGTTCTTAACGCCGAGCATGATTACGGACATGCCGTTCATGACCACGTAATTAGAGGCGAGGTTCAGCATTTCGTCCGCTAGGTTGAGCCGCTTGTAGGCAGCCCCGTTCGCGTCCTTGTCCATCACGCTGAGGATACTCTTTTCCCGGAGAAGGTATCCCTCGGCGGCGGTCTTGTACTGGTTCGACTTCTCCAGGTATATCCGTCGGTCGTCGGTAGATATTTTTGGCACGCGGTCAGCTCCGTTTTTGGTAGCGGGCGAGCAGTTCGTCGGCGTGCGCCAAAGCGGCGTTGCCGGCGGCGTCGCCGGCGAGCATGCGCGCGATCTCTTCCCTTCGCTTATCCGCGGCGATGACCGACAGGCTCGTCCCCGTACGTTCGCCCTCAACTTTTTTCGCCACCTTTAGATGATTATCGGCACGAACGGCGATACTCGCAAGATGCGTTATACAAAAGATTTGTTTTGTCGCTCCCAGTCCAGCCAAGTGCTCGCCGACCGCCAGCGCCACTTCTCCGCCGATGCCCGTGTCGATCTCGTCGAATACCAGGGTTTCCACCGTATCCGCGGCGGCGAGCGCGGTTTTCACCGCGAGCATGACCCGGGAAAGCTCGCCGCCCGACGCGATACGTACGAGAGGCCGTTCGCTCTCGCCGAGGTTCGGCGAGATGAGGAACTCGATATCATCCGCGCCCCAAGGCCCGCAAACGCGGGCCGCGCCTTGCCCCTTGGGGGTAACGGATATCGAGAAACGGGCCTTCGGCATACCGAGGGTGCCGAGTATCGCCGTGATTTTAGATCCGAGCGTCGTCGCGGCGGCGGAACGCTTGGCGCTCAGCTCGGCCGCCCGCTTGCCGACTTCCCGCTCCAATGCGGCAATCTCGGTTTCCAGCTTCGCGCGGTCCTCGGCGACGCGCTGGAGGGCATCCATCTCCGCTTCGGCGTCGATCCGATATTGGAGGACCGCATCCTCTTCCGCTCCGTACTTCTTCTTGAGCCGGTAGAGCACCGCGAGGCGTTCCTCCACCTCTTCCAAACGCTGGGAATCGTA
Source organism: Spirochaetota bacterium (assembly GCA_023398155.1). Lineage (GTDB taxonomy): Bacteria > Spirochaetota > Spirochaetia > Treponematales > Breznakiellaceae > JAEXTK01. Next base: position 2,175 of record JAEWSV010000225.1, on the reverse strand, counting down.
GCGGAGATCGTCGCGGTACGACCGAAGCTGGTCCGAGGCGTCCTCGATCTCATAAAAAAGGTCGGATATCCGCCGCGCGGTCGATTCTAAGGAGGGATCGATGTTCGCCGCGCCCTCCGTTTGGGCTTTCGCCCGGCGCAATTGGGATAGGGAGGAGAGCTCGTCCTCGAATAACGCGCCCGCGGCGCCGGAAACGAACGCGGCGAGCTTCTCGAAGTCGGCGAGCCTCTTCGCCTCGGCCTCCAAGCCGGCGCTCTCACCGCTCTTGACCTCCGCTTTCGCGATCTCTTCCACCGCGTAAGCGAGGAGTTCTATCCGTTCGTCGCGTCCCCGTTCGGCCTCCGCGGCCGCCTCGGCGGCCTTTTTCTTTTCGGCGAGCGCCTGGAAGCGGGCGGTAAATTCGGCGACCTCGGATTCAATACCCGCGAATCGATCCAGGTATTTCCGATGCGATTCCGTTTTAAGGAGAGCTTGATGCTCGTGTTGCCCGTGGATGTCGAAAAGAAACGCCGTGAATTCCGCCAAGTCGCTGCGCGTTACGGGGACGTCTTGGATGTAGGCTGATCCGCGCCCGTTACGCTTGAGGGTTCGGCGAAGCACGATCCTGCCGTCCTCGCTCCCGATATCGTGACCGGACAGCCATTCGGACACCTCGCCGTTGGCCGCGTCGTACTTGATGACGGCCGAGACGCTGGCCTCTTCGCTCCCCGTACGCACGATATCGGTGTCGGCCTTGCCGCCGAGGAGGAAGCTTAAAGCGCCGACGATGATGGATTTACCGGCGCCCGTCTCGCCGGTGAGGATATTGAGGCCATCGTCGAATTCGACCGTCAACCGATCGATGAGGGCATAGTCCTTGACGATGAGCTCTTCAAGCATCGGGACCTCCCGACCAATTCAGTTTCGTCCTGAGTACGCGGTAGAACAGGTTTCGGTCGGAAGCGACGAGCAGGGCTTTATGCTCGGCACGGCGGACGACGATCCTGTCCCCCGGCTCGAGCGGTACCACGATCTGCCCGTCCACCGTGAGCATCACCCCGCTCCGTTGGACCTCCTCCACTTGCACGACGACCGTCTCATGGGAAGGGATGACGATTGGCCGGTTTGAGAGCGTGAAGGGGCATATGGGATTGAGGATCATCGCCTCCATCTCCGGATCGAGGATGGGACCGCCGGCGGCCACGGAATACGCGGTGGATCCCGTCGGGGTGGCGACGATGAGCCCATCGGCACGATAGCGGCCGAAACGGAGATTCTCGGTGCCCACCTCAAGGCGGATGATCTTCGCGATACCGGAAGCCGAGACGACGGCATCGTTGAGGTAGGTCCTCCTCAGCAATTCATCACCGCCCCGTTCAACGGAAACCTCAAGCATGATGCGCGCCGATACGCTGGCGTTTCCCCTACGCCACGCATCGTATACCGTCCGCCAGTCTTCACGTTGCACCGCCGCGATGAATCCGAGCGTCCCTAAGTTAATCGGCAACACGGGGACTCCGCGTTCCGCCATGCAACGCGCCGCGTAGAGGACCGTTCCGTCGCCGCCGAGTGAAAAGGCAAGGTCGAATTCGCCCGACGGAGGACTCTCCGGCTTTCCCTCGAAGGCGCATACGGTCACCGACACGGCATCCCTTTGCAAGGAGGATCGAATATCCTCCATTAAGGATCTCGAATCGTCCTTGTGCAGGTTGACGATGAGAAGGACGCGCCCGTGCCGGCTCATTTCCGCAGGCGCCTTACGGCAGCGTCGCGAGGACCTTGGCGACCTTCGCGACCTGCGCCTTTCCGAGTCGCGGATAGAGGGGGAACAGGACGGTCCGCAACGCAAGGGAATTGGCTACGGGACATGCGGCGACGTCCGCCTGTCCCTTAGCTACCGGAGTATCCGCGAACGCGGCTTCGGCCTCTACCTCTTTCTTGGCCGCGTAGGCTTTAACATCTTTGGCGCCCGTCTCCAAGACAAGCGGAAACGCGTAGTTGTTGTATTCGGTATCACCGCCTTGGATGAGGCGGCGATGTCGAGTCCTCAGCGCGGCTTGGGTGTAAACGGCCGCGATCTCTTTCCTTTTTTCGAAATTGCGCTCGGCTTCTTTGATCTGGACGAGGGCAAGGGCCGAATTCATATCGGGCAAACGATATTCGGAGGGTAACTCGGCGTACTTTCGAAGCACCATT
>JAEWSV010000138.1 GCA_023398155.1 Spirochaetota bacterium | reverse complement strand
GCCCCCCACGGGGAGGATAGGATCGCGGTCGGCGACGAAGAGATATTCTGCACCGGCGTCCGGACGCACGTAAAGCGGTCGGGACAGATCGAGAATTTCAGGCTGGCCAAGGATTTCCGCTACCATCCCATCTTCCGGGAATACATGCTCGTCGGCCGCGTCGGCTTTGAGGAAAGCGCCGGCTACGAACAGATCCTGAGCGAGGAGTGACCATGAGCATGCGCGCCGTCGTCGATACCGCCTTCGCCGCCTCCCGTTATAGCCTCGTGGCGGAGGCCCCGGCTCCCGTGCCCGCGGGGGATCGCCTGCGGGTGGACGCGGCCGCCCTCCGCGAACTTTCCCGCCGGGCCTTCAGGGACATCGCCTTCTATCTCCGCAGGAGCCACCTCGCCGCGCTCGCCGCGGTCCTGGAGGATCCCCTCGCCTCGGAAAACGACCGGTACGTGGTGGAAACCCTGCTCCGGAACGCCCTCATCGCGTCCGCGGGAGAACTCCCCCTCTGCCAGGATACGGGCACGGCCACCGCCGTGGCCTGGAAGGACGAATCGATCGCGACGGGAATAGACGACGAGGAAGCCCTGGAAGAGGGCGCGCGCCTCGCGTACACCGGGGGGAGCCTCCGCGCTTCCCAGGTCGTGCCGACCTCCTTCTTCGCCGATCGAGACACGGGCGACAACCTGCCGGCCCAGATCCATATCGAAGCGAGCGCCGATCACCCGAACGGACCTTCCTACCGGTTCCTGTTCGTAGCCAAAGGCGGCGGCTCGGCCAACAAAACCTCGTTCTTCCAGATGTCCCGCGCCCTCCTGGAGGAGAAACGCTTCCAAGCCTTTCTGGAGGAGAAGGTCGCGGCCCTCGGCACCGCCGCCTGTCCGCCGTACCGCCTCGCGGTGGTGGTCGGAGGCACGAGCGCGGAGGAGAACCTGCGGGTGCTCAAGCTCGCCTCCACGGAAATCCTGGACGGCTCGCCTGCCTTCAGGCCCGTCGGAACCTCGGCGAGCCCTGCGGAAGGAAAGAGGAGCCGCGTCATGCGGGACTCCTTCTGGGAGGCGCGGCTCATGGAGATCGCGCGGAAGAGCGGGCTCGGCGCCCAATTCGGAGGGTCGGCCCTCGCCTTGGACGCCCGAGTGCTCCGACTGAGCCGCCACGCGGCCTCCTGCCCAGTCTCCATCGGCGTGTCCTGCGTAGCCCACCGGAACGCCCTCGCGGTCATCGACTCGGGCGGAGTGCGCCTGGAAGAGCTGGAGCGAAACCCGCTCGCCTTCCTCAGAGGCCGGGGCGGAGCGGCGGCGAGGCTCGCGGAATCCTTCCTGGAACGGAAGAAGGCGCCCATCTCAGGACGCGCCGCGGCCTCAGCCGCCGCCTCCAGCGTTCCCGCCGCCCCCGCGCCGATGGCCGCGCCGCGCGCCCGGCGCATCGACCTGGACCAGCCCATGGAAAAAGTCCGCGCCGCCCTGAGCGAATGCGCTATCGGCGACCGGATCGCCTTGTCGGGGAGGCTCATCGTAGGCCGCGACGCGGCGCACCATAAGTGGCACGAGCTGCTCCTCGCGGGCGAAAAGCTCCCCGCCTATCTCATGGAGCATCCCATCTACTACGCGGGCCCCGCGGATACGCCGGAGGGAAAGACCATCGGCAGCTTCGGTCCCACGACGGCCCAGCGCATGGACGCCTACGCGGACGAACTCATGTCGGTCGGGGCCTCCCTCGTGACGCTCGCCAAGGGCAACCGGTCGGCCGCATGGACCGCGGCCTGTAAGAAATACGGGGGCTTCTACCTGGGGACGGTGGGCGGGGCGGCTGCCCTCATCGCGGAGGAGAATATCACGGAGAGCGAGACGATCGACTACCCGGAGCTCGGCATGGAAGCCGTCAGGCTCATCCGGGTGGTCGACCTCATCGCCTTCGTCATAGCCGACGACAAGGGCAATGAACTTTACGCGCGGATAGCCTCGGCGTAGCGTCGCGCTACTTCTTTCCAGTTGATGACCTTGAAGAAGTTCTCCACGTACTCGGCCCGGCGGTTACGGTACTTCACGTAGTAGGCGTGTTCCCAGACGTCCAGGCCGAGGATGGGAACGTCGCCGTCGGAGACGGGGCTATCCTGGTTCGCGGAGGATACCACGTCCAGCTTCTTGTCCTTCTTGACGATGAGCCAGGCCCAGCCCGAACCGAAGCGGCCGATGGCGGCCTTGGTCAGCTTGTCCTTGAAGGCGTCGAATCCGCCGAGTTCCTTGTCGATGGCCGCGGCGAGGTCCCCGGCAGGAGTCCCGCCGGCATTGGGTCCCATGATCGTCCAGAACAGCGAATGGTTGAAGTGGCCGCCCCCGTTGTTGCGCACCGGGGCGCGGAGGTTTTCGGGGAGCGACGCGAGGGACGCGAGGAGCTTCTCCACCGGCCAGGACGCGTACTCGGTCCCGTCCAGGGCCTTTTCCAGGTTGGTCGCGTAGGCGGCGTGGTGCTTGTCGTGATGGAGGTGCATGGTCTCTTCGTCGATATAGGGCTCCAGGGCCGCGTAATCGTAAGGAAGGTCGGGAACGGCGAACGACATAGGGGTCTCCTTCGTTAGAAATCTTGCTCCGAAAGGAGTTTAATATGACCAATATAGTAATATTAAATTCGATGGGCAAGCGCGG
>JAEWSV010000004.1 GCA_023398155.1 Spirochaetota bacterium | reverse complement strand
AGGTCGTGGAGCAGGGCGACGACGTCCGCGTCGATATCTCCGGTAAGCCGTATTCGCCGCAGGAGATCTCCGCGTTCATCCTCCAGAAGATGAAGAAGACCGCCGAGGATTACCTCGGAGAGAGCGTCACCGAGGCCGTCATAACGGTGCCCGCCTACTTTAACGACGCCCAGCGCCAGGCCACCAAGGACGCGGGCAAGATCGCCGGCCTGGAGGTCAAGCGCATCATCAACGAGCCCACCGCCGCCTCCCTCGCCTTCGGCTTCAACAAGGATCAGAAGAAGGAGAAGACCATCGCCGTGTACGACCTCGGCGGCGGTACCTTCGACGTCTCCATCCTGGAACTCGGCGAAGGCGTGTTCGAGGTGAAGTCCACCAACGGCGACACCCACCTCGGCGGCGACGACTTCGACCGCCGCATCGTGGAATGGCTCGTGGACGAGTTCAAGAAGGACACCGGCATCGACCTGTCCAAGGACCGCATGGCCCTCCAGCGCCTCCGCGAGGCCGCCGAGAAGTCCAAGATCGAGCTATCCGCGGTCCAGACCACCGACATCAACCTGCCCTTCATCACCGCCGACGCGTCGGGCCCGAAGCACCTCCAGAAGACGCTGACCCGCGCCAAGTTCGAGCAGATGGTCGCCGACCTCTTCGAGCGCTCCAAGGAGCCCTGCAAGAAGGCCCTAGCCGACGCGGGCCTCACCGCGGACAAGATCGACGAGGTCATCCTCGTCGGCGGCTCCACCCGCATCCCGGCAGTCCAGAAGCTCGTCAAGGACCTCTTCGGCAAGGAGCCCAACAAGGGCGTGAACCCCGACGAGGCGGTCGCGGTGGGCGCGGCCATCCAGGGCGGTATCCTCGGCGGCGACGTCAAGGACGTCCTCCTCCTGGACGTGACGCCGCTCTCCCTCGGCATCGAGACCCTCGGGTCGGTCATGACGCGCCTCATCCCGCGCAACACGACCATCCCGACCCGCAAGAGCCAGATCTTCTCCACGGCCGCCGACGGCCAGACCGCCGTCTCCATCCACGTCCTCCAGGGCGAGCGAGAGATGGCTAACCAGAACCGGACCCTCGGCCGCTTCGACCTGGTGGGCATACCTCCGGCCCCGCGCGGCGTGCCGCAGATCGAGGTCACCTTCGACATCGATGCGAACGGCATCGTCCACGTCTCGGCCAAGGACCTCGGCACCGGCAAGGAGCAGAAGATCCGCATCGAAAGCTCCTCCGGCCTCAACGAGCAGGACATCGACAAGATGGTCCGCGAGGCGGAGGCCCACGCCGAAGAGGACAAGCGCGAGCGGGAGAAGGCGGAGGCCCGCAACGAAGCGGACTCGCTGATCTACGCCACCGAAAAGTCGCTCAAGGATATGGGCGACAAGGTGAGCGCCGAGGACAAGGCCAAGATCGAAGAAGCGGTCGCCGATCTCAAGCGGACGATCGAATCCGGCGACGTGCAGGCCATGAAGGACAAAACCGAGGCCCTCAAGCAGGCGTCCTACAAGATCGCCGAAGAGATGTACAAGAATACGGGCGCCCAGGCCGGCGCCGCGGGAGGTCCGGACATGGGCAGCGCCCAGGACGCGCCGAGCGGCGACAACACGAAGACCGCCGAGGACGTCGACTACGAAGTGGTCGACGACGACAAGAAGTAGAGGACTTCTCGGAGGCCCGGTCGGCCTCCTCGAAGTCCTTCCACGGATTCTTCGGATTCAGCGGATTCAGTAGAATCCTAAGAATCCTAAGAATCCGTACGGCCTGGTTCCAGCGCCCGAGAGCTGAAGCTCCCGGGCGCGTCCCTTAAGGAAGCAACGTGGCGAAGCGCGACTATTACGAAGTCCTCGGCATACAGAAAGGTGCCGCCAAGGACGACATCAAAAAGGCCTACCGGAAACTCGCTATCCAGTACCATCCGGACAAGAACCCGGGAAACAAGGAAGCCGAGGAGAAATTCAAGGAGGCCACCGAGGCCTACGAAGTTCTCTCCGACGACCAGAAGAAATCGGCCTATGACCAGTTCGGTTTCGCTGGAGTCGAGGGCATGGGCGGGGGCCAACACGATTATTCGTCCGCGTTCCGCGATTTCGAGGATATATTCGGGGACTTCTCCGGCATCTTCGACTCATTCTTCGGCGGGACCGGCCGGCGGGCCCAGCGGGGGAACGGCGGCGTCCAACAGGGAGCCAATCTCCGCTACGATATCGAGATACCTTTCCAGGACGCGGTGTTCGGAACCAAGGTGGAGATCCAGTATTCCCGGAGCGAGAGTTGCGCGGCCTGCCGCGGTTCGGGCGCGTCGGGCGGTTCGGGGCGCAAAGTGTGCCCCACCTGCGCCGGTTCCGGCCAGGTACGCCGGAGCCAAGGCTTCTTTTCCATCGCGTCTCCCTGTCCCAGTTGCGGCGGCGAAGGCTTCGTGATCGAACATCCCTGCAAGGAATGCAACGGTACGGGCACGCAGAAGAAGAGGCAGAAGATCGCGGTTACCATACCCTCCGGTATCGAGGACGGGAAGCGCGTCGTCATCCCCAACCAGGGCGACGCGGGACCCAACGGCGGTCCGAACGGGGACCTCTACGTCTTCATCCGGGTGAAGGCCCACGAGCATTTCGAGCGGGACGGGCTCGACCTCTATTGCGCGGTTCCCATCTCAATGACGCAGGCCGCGCTCGGCGCCGAGCTGTTCGTCTCCACCCTGGACGCTAAGCGCATCAAGGTGAAGATTCCCGCCGGCATGCAGAACGGGAAGATGCTCCGCATCCGCGACGAAGGCGTACCCGCCGGCAGCCGAAGGGGCGACCTCTACATCAAGGTCGTGGTCCAGATCCCGACGAAGCTCTCTAAGCGCGGCAAGGAGCTGCTCGAGGAGCTTTCCAAGGCTGAAGGCGAAGTGGATGCGCCGAAGCCCATCCCGCTCGCCGAGATGTCCCGGAACTAAGCGCGGTATATCCCGGCTAGGCGCGGACTTCCGGGGCCTCCGCCTTCGGCAGGGAAAAGGTCACCGTAGTCCGGACCCCTTTTCCCGCTTCGCTCTCGCGGTCGATTGATCCTCCGATCTGGGCGACCAGCGAAGCCACCAGCGTCATGCCGAGGCCTTGCCCGGCGGACTGAGCCCCCGGTTCCGGTAGTCCGACGCCGTCGTCCTCCACCGCCAAACGCGCGGAAGCCTCTTCCACGCCGAGGGACAGGGAGATCGTCCCTCCGCGGCCGGGGAAGGCATGCTTGAGCGCGTTGGTGATGAGTTCGTTGACGATGAGCCCCAGCGCCACCGCCATCCCCGCCGGCGCTACCGCTTTCTCCACGTTGGTCCGTAAAACGATCAGCCCTTCCCGTGAACCGCTGTCTAAGAGCCCGGCCGCGATGAGGGAAAGATACTCCCCCAGATCGAGGGTGCCGGTGGCCTTCCCTCGGTACAGCCTATCGTGGAGGAGGGAGAAGGAGTGCACCCTATCCCGTATGCGGCCGAGGACTTCGGCGGTTCCGCCGTCGGAGAGGGATGCGGTTTCCAAAGATATTAGGCTCTCCACGATAGCGAAGTCGTTCTTGGTGCGGTGATGCATTTCACGGATCAGGAGCGTTTTCTCCTCGGCGATCCTGGAGACCTGGGCGCGGACGCGTGCGTCCACGAGCTCTATGAGGGTGAAGGCGATCGCGATTTGGCCGATGGCCATGGCGAGCAGGCCCCAGGCTTCCCAGGGGGAAGTGTGCAACCAATCCCGGTCCAGGGGGAAGACCAGGGCGCCGTAGATCCTGAGCGCGGCGATGACCGCCATGAAGAGCATGGTCACGGCAACCGCCCGCGCGTTTCGGCTGATGGTCTTTTCCCCATGCCGCAAGAATAAGAATGCCGAGACGGAGAACGCGATGAAGAACACCGCGTTGAGGATGATCACGCGCGGCCCTACCGCCGGGATGATGTGGCCGAATATCGTGAAAGACACGCCGACCAGGGCAAGCGTCAGTACCGCGAAGATCCGCGGGACTCCGATACCCAGGAAGGCTCCGGTTCCGTACAGCAAGGCCAGTAAACCCGTCGTAACCATCAGGTTGGCGGGGACCATGCTCAGAACATAGGGAATGACGCCGCGGAGGGCGATAAGGGAGTAACCGCCCATGGAGAAACCGAAGGACAGGGTCCACAAGCCGACGCCCCGCATCTCTTTCTTGACGCTCTGCCAAAGCAGCAGCATGAGGAATACGGTGAGGATTCCCAGTAGAGTCTGGGAAATGACCATCGTGCGGATGTCGAGCATGATCAACAGAGCGGCTCCTCCACGGATTTTCGTCCAAAATGTTTTATTTGTCAAATATTGTCGATGAGTGGTTCCCATCGACTTGCGGCATCGGTCGAACGGGGGTACAACAGATTCCTGCGCGTCGACGCGCGTCGGAGGATACATCATGCCTGACTACAAGCGGATCGCGGGCGAAGGCTTCGGAACTTCCCTGGGCGCCTTCACGGCGACCGTGGCTTCAGCCGTCGGCCTCGGCAATATCTGGAAATTCCCGTTTTTGGCGGGCGTCAACGGCGGAGCCGCCTTCGTGCTCACTTATCTGGCTTCCGTCGCCCTCGTGGGCGTGCCCGTGCTGGTCGCGGAACACGCGATCGGCCGGAAAATGCGCGCCGACGCGGTGAGCGCCTATTCCGCCGCCGTTCCCAAAGAGCGCGCCTGGGGGCTCATCGGGTATGCCGGCGTGCTCGCGGCCTTCCTCATCATGGCCTTCTACAGCGACGTGGCGGGCTGGGTCTTCGCCTATATACCCAAAGCGGCCATGGCCGCGATCACCGGCTCGGCACCGCTCGGAGGCGAGGTCTTCGGCTCGCTCTCCTCGGGAGTCGCGGAACCCCTCATCTGGCAGGCGTTCGTCCTCGTCTTCGTGTCCCTCATCGTCGCGGGCGGCGTGAAGGGCGGCATCGAGCGGGCGACCAAGCTCACCATGCCGATCCTCCTCATCCTGCTCATCATCTGCGACATCCGCGCCCTCACCCTTCCCGGCGCTTTTGACGGCGTCCGCTTCCTCTTCGAACCCGATTTCTCCAAACTGACCGGATCGGTGATCCTCTCCGCCCTCGGGCTCGCTTTCTTCAAGCTGTCCCTCGGCATGGGCACTATGACGACCTACGGTTCCTATATGCCGGACTCCACGCGCCTGGTCCCGAACGCGGCCAAGGTGGCCTTGGCCGATACCCTCGTGTCCATCCTGGCGGGCCTCGCCATCTTTCCCGCGGTCTTCGCGTTCGGCTTCGAACCTTCCTCCGGCCCCGCGCTCCTCTTCGTTTCCATCCCCGCGGTCTTCTCCAAGATGCCCTTCGGCGCGTTCTTCACGGTCGCCTTTTTCGCGCTCACGGCCTTGGCCGCGACGGGCGCCATGATCAGCCTCATCGAGGTGCCGGCGGCGTGGCTCTGCGGCGCGAGGCGACTGCGCCGCGGCGCGGCGGTCGCCGTAACCGCGGCCGTCATCTACGCGTTCGGCGCCCTCGCGACTCTCTCGCTCGGCCCGCTCTCCGACGTCAAGATCGCCGGCCGTACCTTTTTCGATCTCTTCGATTACATCCAGCAGAACCTGCTGCTGCCCCTCGGCGGACTCGCCATAGCCCTGGCGGCGGGCTGGCGGCTCTCGGCCGCGGAACTCTCCGACGAACTGGGGAAGGGCGGAACTTCCCCCGCCGTGAACCGCCTGGTCATGGCCTTCATCAAGTTCGTCGCGCCCGCGCTGATCGTAGCGGTGTTCTTGAACGGTTTCGGGCTGCTATAGCAGGAGCTGCCAAAGGCCGACGTCGAGCCAACGGTCGAATTTCCGTCCGACCTCCCGCATGACGCCGATGCTCGTGAAGCCGACCGCGGCGTGCATGCGTTCGCTGGCCTCGTTGCCGGTCACGATGCGCGCGAGAAGGACGTGGAAATCGGCCGCCCGCGCGTGGTCCACGAGGGCTCCGATGAGCAGGGACCCGATTCCCTTTCCGCGCCGGTCGGGCCGGACGTAGATGGAGGTTTCGCC
>JAEWSV010000601.1 GCA_023398155.1 Spirochaetota bacterium | reverse complement strand
CCGTAGAAGTGGGCCCGCTTAGGAATCGAGCGGCGCTGAAAGAGCGGGGACGCTATGGAATAGAACGCCAAGGCGAGGGCGAATTTGAGGGCGGCTTCCCCGTTCCGCGGATAGCTGTCGGAGACGCCGAACATGGATAGGACGAAGGCGAGGCTGTGATCGGCCGCGAGGACGCAGGCGAAGAGTATGACGAGGAAGAGCGGCAGCACCCACGAGCGGCGGAGGAACACCCTGCCTCGGACGATAAGAAGGTGCCGGTGCGTCAACGAATACACCAAGAGGCTCGCCAAGCCGAGCGCGGCGGTCAACGCGAACAGCGCCACCGAGAATCCTTCGGGGAGGGAAATCACCCGTTCTCCGACGGAAAAGAGGAAATAGCGCCTATCCGCGGCCTCGGGAACGGCCCGGAGGGCCACGGCATACCGGTACAGGCCGTCGGCGAATAGATCCGGATCGGGGATCGAAGCGCGTCCCGCGCGCCTTCCTTCGCGCACGAGCAGGGCGGGGAAACCCCGGTCATGGAGGAACGGCAGGACCTCGCTGCCGCGGACGAGACCCAGCCGGTAGAGCTCGTTGAAGGGGACCGCAACGGGGAGGGACAAGCCCTCCGCATCGAAGGAGTCCACGAACGGTTTAACGACGCCGAGAGGGGCCACGGTGTACGGCGATCCGTGGACCAGGTCGAATCCGTCCCGGCTCTCGCGGAGATCGAGGTAGATGACGGCCGTCCGCTCGCTCTCATCGTACCGGTCGGCGAGATCGCGGAGCCCGAGCAGGGTCTCGCCTCGGAGGTCCTCCGGCAATTGGGAATACTCGTCGGCGAGGAGGGCGACGCGGACTTCCATGGGCGCGCCTTCGGCGGCGACGCGGGACGCGAAGGCCAGGGCCGCGCGGACGCCGTACCCTAATCGCGGTCCGTTCTTCTCCCCGGTTGAGTAGAGCGGAGCCGCGACCACGAGGGTGCCTGCCGCGCGGCCTTCCGCGGGGCCTCGTAAATCTACGTGGACCGAAACGCCGAAGCCTCCGTAGTCCGCTAGGAGGGACCTCCGCTGGAAGGGAATACCCCGTTCGGCCAGATAGCGCTCCGCCGCATCCCGCGCCGCCGCCTCGCCGAAGAAGTCGACCGCCGCCGTCCGCTCGCTTGCCGCAGAGGCCGAGGGGGCCGGAAAGACCGCGAGAGCCAAACAGGCGTATAGTAGGGAGGCGCGAAAAAAACCCACGGCCCAAGGATAGACGCGGTATAGGAGCGCGTCAATAGAGTAAGCCGATGACAGATCGAAGGCCCTCGGATATAATACGTTCAAGATCGTCCGAATACGAAGAGGAGTACAACCAAAGAATGCCGGTTCAGGAACGGAAGACGGTCCTCGACCTGCCCCTGAAGGTCGTCTTGACCGAAGAGGGCACGACTGTTTTCATTCGGCAGAACAAAAAACTGACGAAATTTAAACTCGCCGACAACGTGGAAGAATACGGGCTGCTTTTGGACAAGTTCGTACCCGCTTCCATCCAACGGCTGCTACTCATCGATTACATTTCGAAGGTCGAAATTTCGCGACCCGAGTTCGTCTCTTGCCGTCAGGAAGTGATGGACCTTTCCAAACTCATCGTCTACGGGATGCTCTATCGCCAATACGACGCTACTTTGTTCACCCGCGTGCTCAACTCCGACGTCATCAAACGCTGGAACCGGTCGAATACGGCCTCCATCATCGACGAGAAGACCCGATTCAACGACGGCTTCCTGCAGAATTTCCTGACCGAACGCGAAAAAACGGTGGCGGAGATACGCGAAGAGCTCTTGGCGCCCATCCGCGCCGCCATCACGAAGAACGCCAACCTCCTCCCCGACGAGATGAACGTCCAGCTTTTCCTGAGCGAAAAGTTCCTCAACAACCTGCGGCCCTTCACGTGGTTCATCCTCACCAAATTCCGCGGCGTGGAGGGCTATGACCTCCTTGCCAACGAAATCCGGTCCTGCCTCGGCGGCTACATGGACAAGTCCAGGATCGCGGAGTACGTGGCGCTCATGATCATAGAGCTCGCGGTGAATTCGGAGAACGCCAACCTCCGCAGGGCGGCCGCCTTTATGTACCGGGGTACGGTGGATCCGAACGCGGTCCTCTTCGACCCGAACATCCGGCGGAAGGTGGTGGAGGAGCTCCGGCGCAAGGGCGAGCTCGTCTACGTCTCCTGGAAGATCGGCGGGACGAGCACGTCCATCGGTACCCAGGGCAAGCTACAGGTGACGCTCTACAACAAGGAGAGCGAATACCAGGTGATCAAGGACAGCATCGACGCCAAGAAGTCCGCCGACCTCAAGAAGAAGAGCCTGACGGATTTCTATCGGGAGATTCCGGAAGGGGAGGCCGACACCGAACTCGGGCTCTACTACCTATCCTACTTGAGCGAAGCCTGCGAAAAGGTGGGCGTGAAGTTCGAATCCCTCGTGAGTCAGATCAAGAGTTCCGACACCACGGTCATCTCGCTCACCTTCAATATCTAACGCCGCTATTATGCGCCGCTATTATGCGCCGCTCCCCCGTCGCTCGGGTATGCCCGCCGGGGCCTTCCCCGAGGCCCTGAAGGCCTTGGATTGGTAGAGGGCGCAGAAGCAATGCCCGTGCTCTTCGATATCCGCTTTGGCGTATACGCACGGGCAGACCACGTCCGCGTCCGCCTCCCGGCTGCCTTCGCTGTCCCTGCAGGGGCAGAGGAAGTAACCGTACCGGTTCCAGTTGGTGGCGAGCCCTGTCACGAGGTCGTCGTAGAAACCCTCTTCGCCTGAAAGTTCCCAGCCCTGCTTCCGCGCGACCATCTCGGTGAAACGCTTCGTCTCTTCCTTCGACTTTTCAGCCATGATGTCCCCTAGGCGTCGAGGAGCGTCTTGCGCCAATCCGCCTCGATGAAGCCGATGAGCGTCGTCTTCTCGTCGATGACCGCGTAGGGAAACGAAATATGCTCGCCGAATCGTTCCTTGAGCGCCGTCTTCGCGCGGGTCTTCGTCTCGAGGGGCACCAGGTCCAAGTGGACGTAGCGGTGCTCTATGCCCTTGTCGGAAAGGAAGGCCAGGGCGCGCTTGCAGAAGCCGCACGTGGAAAGCGCGTAGACCACGACGTCGTGGCGCTTGTCTCCCCCTTCCACCGTGGTGTACGTCAGATAGTCGAACATGGCGCCTCCTTGAGATCCCGGACGCGCTTCGCGTAGGCGTCCGCGTCGAATTTTCTTTTTAGGCCGTTCGCGTTCATATAGCGTACCGTACCGTAAATAGGCCGTCCGGTCCATGGCCGATCGTGCTTCCCGAAGCACCAGGCGATGCCCGCGTAGCCGTTGGGATCGCGTCCGTCCAGGGAATACCGATCGTTGAGGGCGACGGCGGCGCTCCACGCGTCCTCGGGGCTCGCGGTCCAGGCCAGGAGGCGTTTTCCCCAGTACATGCGCATGTAGCCGTGCATGAAGCCCGAGGTCACCATCTGGTCCTGCGCGGCGTTCCAGTAGGGATCGGCGGTGGCCGCGTCCTCCAGTTCTTCGAATGAATAGCGCGTCTCGCGGGGGTGGAGCGCTCCTTCGGCGAGTGTCCTCCGCGCCCAATCGGGGAGGCAGGAGGGAGCATCGTAATCGGATCGGTAGTGGGCCATGTTCACGGCGAGCTCCCTGCGCACCACGAGCTCCTCGATGAAGGCCCGCGCCCCCGGATGGCGGCAATCGAGGGCGCTCCGTTCGCCGGTCGCGCGGAGGGTCCTCCGGACGAGATCGATGGAAGAAACGTGGCCGAAGTGGAGCGCCGCGCTCATGCGCGAGCCCCCGTCCAGATTGGGATCGTTCCGGTCTTCGGCATAGCGATCCAGGCGGTTCGCGAGGAAGTCCTCGAAGCCGGCGGAGGCCGCCTTCGACCCGCTCCGTACGGTTACGCGTTGGTCGGCCGCGCGTCGGGGCGGAGCGCCGAACGGGGCGGACAGGAGGGCGGGAAGGCCGCCGGAAAGGTCGCCCTCGATATCCAAGCCGAGAGAGGAGCGGGTGACCGATCGCTCGTCGCATTCTTCCAGGAAACCGTCCACCACCGGCATGAGGCGACGCCTGAGGGTTGCGGCTGACCACTCCTCTTTCGGGGAAGCGACGGCCGGAGGGACGGCCACGTCCCCTTCTATCCGGACGGCGCGGCAGGGCGCAGCGCCGGCCACGGCGGAGAGCCACGCGGCTTGGACGCGGAGGTACCCCGCGTCGGCGACGACGAAGGCGGCCCGAGAGGCGAGGGAGCCGATGACGGGGCCGGGCTCTCCGCGGAATACGGCGAGGCGGATGCCCTTATCGGCCAGTCCGGTCTTAGCCTCGGCGAGACCCGCGATAAGATGGCGGTAGTGGACGGGGACTGCGCCGGGAAAATCGTCCACTAGGCAGAAGGCGACGAGGAGGGGGAGGCCGAGCGCGTCTGCGCGAGCGGCCGCCCATTCGAGCGCGAGGTTGTTCTCGGCGCGGACGGACGCCTGCATCCAATACAGGCCGAAATCGCCCGGCCGTTCGGCGAGTCCGTTGAGTTCGCGTATCCGCTCGTTGCGCATTACGGGAAATAGTACAACCCTTGTGCCGGCCGAACAAGGGGAATATAGTATGCGGACGATGGGAAAGGCTCTGCCGCGGCTCTTCGCCCGCGTTTTCGTCTCGCTCGCCCTGGCCGCTCTCGCGTCCTGTTCCCAGACGGCGCCGCGGCTCGTCGCGGTCTCCCTTAAGCTCGTCTATCGCCAGTCGGGCGCCTCCTACGTCGAGCGCCTGTCCTGCTTCGCCTTCGCGGAAGACGAGGACGGGGAAGCCGATCTGGAAGAACTCCGAATCGTGAACGATCGCTCTCAGCTCTACTGGAAAGTGACCTCGCAGGATTGGGTCTCCCTGGTGAAGACGGGGCAAACCTGGATCGGTTCCCATTCGCTCTCCATGCCGGAAGGCGGAACGATCCCCCGCGGCACTTATCGGATCGTGCTCCTGGACAAGGGTGGCGAGCGGGATGAGCGCGCCGTATCCTTCGAGGCTCCGCTCGCGAGCGCGCGGCCCTTTCCCTCGCTTTCCTTTTCCGGCGGCGCCTACGCCGTCTCATCCTCGTATCCCAAGAACCTGCTCGTGGTTTACGACGCATCCGGCACCGTCCTGCGCAACATCGACCTGTCCGTAAAAACGGGAAAGGTCGCGGACCTCTCGCTCGGCCAGTCGGCGCGGTCCGCGGCTCTATGGGCCGAGGACGAGGCTTCCTCCGTCGCCGTGCTGACGGACCCGATTCCCCTCGAACAGGGCCTCGACGAAGGGCGGCGCGCCCCGTAGAATAGGGGTGATGGAATCGAACGACCAGGCCGCTGAAAGAGAAAACGTTGACAACCGTCGCATCCGGAGCTTCGTGCTCCGCGCCGGCCGCATGAGCGCGGCCCAACGCCGCTCCTACGATACG
>JAEWSV010000572.1 GCA_023398155.1 Spirochaetota bacterium | reverse complement strand
TGTTCCGGTAGAGCAGAAGGCCTCCATCCGATTCGCCGACGGCACGCTCGATGAATATACGCAATCCGAATACGATCCCGCGCTTACCAAGATCCAGGTCCAGTCCAAATTCTCGGCCTCCGGCGCTTTACGCGAACGGACCGAGTACGCGTACCGCGACGGTCTCCTCGTCTCCAAGACCGTCAAGGACAGCGAAGGAATCGCGACCTCCCGTCGGCTCTACACGTACGACGCGGCCGGCCGGGTTATCCGCGAGGTTCTGGAGGACCGAGCCGGGAAGGCGATCTCTTCCTTCGAGTACGGCTATGACGCCGCCGGGCATAAGACGAAGTGGGTAGTCAAGGACGCCGCCGGAACGCCGATCGCCGAGACTACCTATTCTTATGCGGGTGGTAAGGTTCTTTCGGCCGAACTCCGCGACGGAGGCGGGAAGAAAAGCGGCTCAAGCGCGTACGAGTACGACGCCGAGGGACGCATAGTCGCGCAGCGATTCCAGGATGCCTTGGGGAGCCTTATTCGGGTAGAAACCACGGTTTGGAAGGACGGACGCATCGCGAAAGAGGAGCGGGCGACCGCGGGCGGGCTCGTGCAGCAGCGCGTTTCCTACGAATACGGGACCGACGGCCAAATCGTCCGCAAGACGATAGAAGACATGCTCGGAAAATCAAAACAAATAATCGAATACGAATATACCATCCGTGAGGATACGAAGACGGTAGAAGAATGAAGGGGTCCTGCGAATGAAACGAATCACTTTAGCCCTCGGCCTGGCGATAATGGCGATCGCCGCATACGCGTCGGAGGAATTGGATATCTATACGATGCTCTATAAGGACGCCACCAGCGCCGCCGAGCGATTCGCCGTGCTCAGGAACGTGGCCGAGTCCAACCTGAGCGGGGCGGGATCCCTGTACGCCGAAGCGCTGTCCCGCTTGCTCCAGGAGCAGCCCACGTTCAAGACGACCGCCGAGAGGGAGACCGCGGACGCTTCGGCCCGGCTCCTCTCCAAATTACTCGGCGAAGCCGGTTACGCGGCTTCGGCCGGCGATCTATGGAAGACGGTCCAAAGCTTTTCCAACCCGCTCGTGAAGGCCGACGCCCTAATCGCCATCGGCCGTACCCGCTCTGCCGCGCATCTCGACCTGGTCGTGCGGCTCTTGTCCGACCTCAACCTCAATCCGACGGACGACCGGGACGCCGGCGAGAAGACCGCGTACGGCGCCGTCTTGGCCCTGGAGAAGTACCGCGAGAGCGCGGGCTACCTTCCCGTCTTCTTCGCCTCCAACGGTTGGTATTCGCGCCGCGTGAAGGACCAAGCCGCTGCGACCCTTCCCCTCATCATGGACGATCCTTCCGAACCGCTCGCTTCGGTCATCAAGTCGGGCGGTTACGAGGTGAAGCTGATGGCGCTCCAGAAGGAGAACGAGTCCAAGGCCCCCCCCAAAGGCAAGTCCGAGGTCGCCGTAATCGCATTGACGGAAGGTTGGAAAGCCGCGACCAATGACGTAAAAGATCGCGTGCGCCTCGGCAGCCTCCGCAAGCTCGCAATCGAAATGATCGCCCGCAACGGCGTCGCTTCCGACGCCGCTACGCCCTTGCTGGAGCGATCTTACAAGGAAGGAATCGACATGGAGGAGCGCCTCGGCGCGGTTCAGGCGCTCGCCGCCATGAAGACCGACGGCGCCGCCCGATCGCTCTCATCCTTCCTCATGATCCTCAACGGCAAGCGGAAGTCCGGAAACATCACCCAGGACGACGAGCGGTTGGTTCGCGCGGTGATTCCCGCGCTCGGCTCTACGGAGAAAACACTCGCCCGCCCCGCGCTCAGGACGGTGGAAAACCTCGAATGGCCGAACGCGGTCAAGGTCCTCGCCGCCGAAGCGCTCAAGAAGATCCCGTGAGCGAGACAGCGAACGGGAGAAATGAAAAAGGCCGCCTGAAGGCGGCCTTTTCTTTTTAATTCGTTCGGGCTTTTCGACTTTATTCCGTGAGTATCCTGAGCACTTCATCCGAGGAAGAGGAGGCCAGAATTTCTGCCCGCTTCTCGGAACTCTTGAAGAGGAGGCTGACTTCCGCCAGGAACTGCAGGTGCGGACCGGTCTTATCGATCGGGGAGAGCGTCATGATGAAGATGCGGCAGGGCTCATGATCCAAGGAATCGAAGTCCACCGCGGTGTCGGAAATGCCGATGCAAGCGACCAGGTCGCTAACCGCGGAAGACTTTCCGTGCGGTATGGCGATACCGTGTTTCATGCCGGTTGACATCTTCCGTTCCCGATCGAGCACGGCCGCGAGCGCTCCCGCCCGATCTTTGACCTTGCCGGCCTTAACGAGGATATCGAGTAACTCGTTAATGATCTCTTCTTTCGAAGTCCCTTTGAGATGCAAGCTGACGGTGTCGCGGGTCAGCACGGTCTTGAGGTTCATAAAAGCGAGTGTAGAACCGCGTCCGGGAAAAGTCAAGGTTGAGCGCTCGCGCGTCCCGGCGCTCCCCCGTCGCTAGCCGCACCGCTCAAGAGGTGGTATCGTAGCCGAATGAGAGCGTCCGATCACTTCTACACCGAGCTCGACGTCGCAGCGCGACGCAATCGAGGATCGATCGTAACCGCCGCCGATGAGGCGTCTTATGCTTTCCGCCGCCTCGTCGCCCCGACCGTCGGCGAGGAGACGGCGGAAGAGCTATTCAACTGGTGGCTCGAGCGGCACGGCGGAGAGAATCCGCGCTGGGAAAAACTCGGCCACATCGGCGCTTTCATACTCGGCGATTATGACGCGACGACGATGGATTTAGATCAGGATGATTGGGAGGCGATCCGGGACATCCTATCGGCCGCGGCGGAGGAACTGGATCTCGACATCCTCAGCCGGCTCATGTCGGACCTGGTATCCCGCGGCGTCTTGGATTGATACGGTTTCACTTGATTTATGGCCTGCATGGAGTACACTATATCCAAGAAGGTTCCGGTGCGCCGGATGGCGCTGCCGGAGACTGGTTGACAGCGGCTGGTACGCCGCGTTCGGGAGGATCCCGATGGACAATCCGCCGGAGAGAGAGCGGCTGGCGTCGTGAGGGCGTCAGCCCCGAAGAGACAGGCGTATATCGTTCATTCGAATCCGCATTCGCGGACATGAAATGCAACGCTTATAATAGCGCGAAGCCCGCGCCAGCTCCGAGCCACTTCAGGTTCGGCAACAGGCCGGGTCGTCCAAAAGCCGGCGAAAGCCGGCTTTTTTCATCGTATGGACAGGCATAAAAAAAAGCCCGGCCGATCGGCCGGGCTCTCGTCGTTCGTTAGTATTACCAGCGGCCGTAGCCGCCCGCATCGCGATCGCGGCGCGGTTTGTCCATGGCTTCATTGACGCGGAGCTGGCGGCCGTCGAACTCGCGGCCGTTGGTGCCCGCGATGGCGGCACTCGCTTCCTCGTCCGTGCTCATCTCGACGAAGCCGAAGCCTTTCGAGTTTCCGGTATCCCGATCGAATACGATCTTCGCGGAAGCGACATTTCCGAAACCGGCGAAAAGATTGCGCAAACCGTCTTCGGAAGTGTTGTAGGAGAGGTTGCCGACGTACAGTTTCTTGGCCATCGAGAAAATTCCTTCTCCCGGAAAGGCGTCCGGGCTCGCTGGTATGCTCGCCTATCTCTGATAGGCGTTTCCTGTTCTCCGCACGGAAGAACTGAGGACAAGTTTATGATAGGGAATGCTCAAAGATAAAGCAAAGTTGGGGGTAGAAGGGGGCGTTCTCACTTCGATCTCGTCTGCGCGCGATCCATGTCGATCGCTTCTTCGTACCTTGTTCAAATTATTCCCGCTCGTAAAATAAACTAGCGCATCCCCGTACGGCCGTCAAGCATTTTTCTTTTCTTGGGCGAAGAGGGCCGCGATCCCGCCTTTGAGATCGGAAACGGCGGTCCATTTTTCGGGCCCGCCGCGCCCCCCGTCGCCGCTCGAACGGTCCACGGAGTCGGTCCGCGGCCCGACGAAACCGTCGAATCCGAGGCCTTTCGCGGCCTTGATGCGGCCCGCGAGGCGGCGGATCGGCCGTACCTCGCCGGCCAGGGAGAGTTCGCCGGCGACCGCGGTCCGCGCGGGGAGCGGGAGCCCGGTGCGAGCGGAGTGGAGGGCCGCGGCGAGGGCGAGTTCCACGCCGACTTCGGTGATCCGGATGCCGCCGGCTACGTTGACGTAAAGGTCGTGGTCCGACAGGCGCAACTTGAGGTGCTTCTCCAGGGTGGCCGCGACGCGGGAAACGCGGGCGGCATCGATCCGGTCGGAGAAGACCCGGCTCATGGCCCCCTTGGCGGGCACGGCGAGGGCCTGGATCTCAACGAGGAGGGTGCGCGAGCCCTCCAGCACCGCGGCGGTGGCGATGCCCGCCGGCAATTCCCCCTCGCGGCTCACGAGAAAAATGCTTGAAGGATCGTCCACGGGCTGGAGACCCTTTTCGCCCATGGTGAAAATGCCGATCTCGTCCACGGAACCGAAGCGGTTTTTCGCTGCCCGGAGGAAGCGGCTGTCCGTGTCGTTCTGTTCGAAGTAGAGCACCGTATCGACGATATGCTCGAGCGTCTTCGGCCCCGCGATGACGCCGTCCTTGGTGACGTGGGCCACGAGGAAGAGGGCCGCGTCCCGCTCCTTCACCCAGGAGACGAGTTCGTGGCAGCAGTACTTCATCTGGTTGACCGTGCCGGGTACGAGGCCGACCTCCGGCGTGATGAGGGTCTGTACCGAGTCCACCACCACGAGCACCGGTTTCACCTTTTCCAGGACGCGCTCGATCTCTTCAAGGCGTCCGGAGCAGAACAATTCGATGCGTTCTCCCGAGATTCCCAGGCGGTCCGCCCGCATGCGGACTTGGCCCGCGGATTCTTCCCCGGAGATGTAGAGTACGCGGCCCTTGGTCCCGCAGGCCGCCGCGGCCTGGAGGAGCAGCGTGGATTTGCCGATGCCGGGCTCTCCTCCGACGAGGACTGCCGATCGTTTCATGATGCCGCCGCCGAGCACGCGGTCCAGTTCCCCGATGCCGCTCGGGATGCGGGTTCCTTCCTGCGGATCCACAGCTGAAAGGGGGAGCGAAACCGCGTCCCGGAGGCTATCGACGCCGCCGGCCATGCCGCGGCTACCGCCAGCTGTGGCCACGGAGGTCTCCGTGAGAGTGTTCCATTCGCCACAGGCGGGGCAGCGGCCGAGCCACTTCGGTTCCTCATGGGCGCACGCGGAACAGCGGAATATCGTCGTCTTTTGCTTCTTCACT
>JAEWSV010000507.1 GCA_023398155.1 Spirochaetota bacterium | reverse complement strand
GGTGAAGACCTGGCGGGCTAAAGGGGGCAGCCCCACGTAAGCGGCCGCGCCTAGCCCGGCAGGCTCTTCTCCCACCCCGACAGGCTCTTCTCCCACCCCGGCAGGATCCGTAAAGTCCGGCACCGCGCGCTGTTCGATACGATGCAGCGCGAGGGTGCCCCCCGAACGCGGGCCCCGGCCTCTCCGGGGTCCACGTTCGGGGGGCAGGACCCCGCGCTGCGACGAATCCTGCGCGCGGTGCCGGCCGTTACAGGTCAGCTATTGCCCAATATGCCGGTTTGGCCTGGAGGTCGCGGTCGAAGAGCAAGGGGGCGTTCTTGCGGCCGGCTACGGGGAAGTCGTCGAGCCAGGTGTCGTCGTCGGCGCTGCCCCAGAGGACCACGATGTCCAGGACGCCCTTGGCGGCCGCTTCCTTGAAGACGGCGAAGAGGTCCCGGTAACGATCGGCCTGCGCCAAGAGAATGTCCGTCGAGGGCGCCATGTAAGGCGCGGACTCGCTCTCGTAGATCGATACGTCCATCTCGGTCACCAGGACCTTGACCCCGAGCGAAGCGAAGAGCTCGATCGTCTTCCGGATCTCTTCTATCCGTGGATAGTTGATGGAGATGTGCATCTGGAGACCCACGGCGTGCACGGGGATCTTCTTGGCCAAGAGTTCCTTGACCAGTTCGTAGGTCGCTTGACGTTTGGCGGGATTCGACTCCAGGTTGTAGTCGTTGATGACGAGCTGGGCTTTGGGGTCGGCCTCGTGCGCCCAGATGAAGGCCTTCTCGATGTATTCCTTGCCGGCGATACCGAGCCACTTGGAGCCGCCCGCGTCGTCGCGGAGCTTGCCCGTATCGTCGATGACTTCGTTGACCACGTCCCAGGATTCCACGCGCCCCTGGAAATGCTCCACGACGGTCTTGATGTGCTTTTCCTCGCGCGCGAGGAGCTGGGCCTTTGAGGCCGGCTTGGTCGGATCCTCGGGATCAGTGAAGAACCACGCGGGGATCTGGTTGTGCCAGACCAGGGTATGGCCGCGTACGCGCATGCCCGTCTTCTCGCCGAAGTCGGCGATCTTGTCGGCGGCGGCGAAGGTGAACTCGCCTTCTTTAGGCTGGAGCGCATCGGGTTTCATCGCGTTGCCCGCGACCAAGGCCCCGAAGTGCTTGGTGATAAGCCGGCGGTGCGGGTTGTACGCGTCGAGCAGCTCGGGCGAGACCGCGGTACCCAGGTCGAATTTTCCCGCGAGGACTTCGCGCAGGGAGGGTAGGTCTTCCTGGATGGCGATGACCTTGGTCCGCTTGACGACGAGGACGTCGTCCAGGTAAAAGTCGACGGTGTCGTCCGGGGTGATCTGGTTGTCGGCCTTGTACCGCGTCTCGAAGTAAACGAGGATCTTGTCCAAGTCCTTGTCGTCCGGCACGGTGAGGACGGCCTCGATCTTGGTCCACTCTCCCTTGGGGACGTTGGCGCTCGAGAGGTTGCGGTAGGCGCGGCTGCCGCTCTTCCCGTCGAACTCGGCGCTCGCCGTGAAGGACGCCACGGCGGGGCCGTCCACGTACTTGATCCACGCGGATACGTCGTACACCGCGCCGCTCTTGAGCTCGTCGCCGAGTACGCGGACCGGGCCGTGCCAGGTCGTCTTCCGGTCGCTCACCTTGAGGCTCGCCGCCCCGCCGTGCTTCTCCTCGCCGGATACGGCCACCGTTTCCAGGGCATCCGGATTCCCCCGCCCGCCCCAGCCGTCCGCGCCGGATTCGAAATCGCTCTTGATTACCGCGGTAGCGGCTTGGGCGACCGTCGCCTGGATGGCGACGCCGGCGAATACCGCGACGAAGGCCAGAGCGGCCGCTTTCTTCATGGTCATGGAATAACCTCCCTACGCTAGCTCGAGTATCCGGCCGCTCCCCCGTTCTGGGTATCGGTGCTTTTACCTACTGGAGCCTCGGACGCGCGCAGGAGAGAGCGGTGAAGGGGCGCACCTCAATCGGTTGAAGCCTGGGACGCGCGCTGCGGCCGTCGCGGGCCTATGAATTCGTAACCTTGAAGTTCGCGTGGTATGATCAAAGGGACTCAACCCCCATTTTGGAGACGATGTGAGCAGTATGAACTACGTGCGCGGCTACGTCCGCGCAGGACAGTTGGTTTCGCGAGCTATCGTCCGCATTTATGATTCAACGGGATGTGACCTTGGCGGATCGTTATCTTCTCCCTCGCCCGCCACGAGCGGGGACCGCGGAGCGTTTCTCCTTGCCGCTGCCGGTTTTCCGAGGGCTTTCAAGATAGAAGCGACCGGCGGAAGCGACGGTGAAATCACCAATGAGGCACATCTCGCCGCTGAAGTTGAGGATTTCGACCCAACGATCGATATCGCCTACGTGAATATCGTCACGACGATGGTCTGCGCTTATCGCGATCGCCATCCATCGGTGAGCCTCAATGACGCGGGCCGCGCCGTCAAGCGATTTCTCGAAATTCCCGACGAGGCCAACTTCGGCGAGGCAATGCACGACTCCGTGCGTTACTTCAGTCATGCGGCGTTCGCCATGGAAGCCGAGCGGCACGGCGGGATCGACCGCTTCATCGCTCAGCTTTTGGATGAGATGGACGGCACCTCCGGAAGGACGCATCCTTTTACTCTGTTGCGGCTCGCCGACGAAGATACGTCGTCAGCCGTCGCCAGGATCGGCGAAGGCATCATCGCGGGAGCGCTGGACTACGGTACCAGCCAATTCATAGGATGGGCGCTGAAGTTCTTCGGCGCGGGCGACCAGAGCATCGATCTTGCGGCGGTAGAGAAGTCGCTACAAGAAGTGAAGACGATGCTTTCGGACCTCTCGATCCAGATGGACACCCTATATGCGCAACTCTCGGCTCAGATCACGCAGACTGATTACAACATCCGCATCGGCCAAATAAATCCCCTCATCAATACCATCAAAAGCACGGCGAATGCCTTGGCGTACCTCGCCGGCGTCACGCCGGCGCCCGAGAACATGGCGTGGATCGCCGCGGAGAAAGAACGGATCAAGAGAATCATCGGAGACCAGATATTGCCGCAAGCCTCCGTGATCAATGACCAGCTCGTGGGGGCGGCCGGAGCCGAAGGGC
>JAEWSV010000425.1 GCA_023398155.1 Spirochaetota bacterium | reverse complement strand
GATGAGGACTTCGTTCCCGAGGGCCTGGGTGAAGGGGATGAATTCGGCGATGAGGAATCCGTCCACGGCCGGAGGGTTCCCGGGGAAGTGGGACAGCACCTCGGTCCGCATGGTCTCCAAAACGAAGCGCACGTAGAGGGGATCCTCCGTGGCTACGGCTTTCACGCCGCCGAGCTTGGACTTGTGCGCTATGTCGGGAGAGACGATCTTGACGATCGCCCGCGGCGCGAACGGGGAAAGGAGCTCGGCGTCCACGCGGGAAGTCTCCTGCACGAAGGCGTGGCGCGGCGTCGCCAGGCCGAGCGCCTCCAGGATGCGGTACACCTCGAACTCATGGAGATTCCTCCGCCCCTCGGCGGCGGCGGCGGCGAAAACGGCGTCGATGCGGGCTGCGGTCCGGGAATCCAGCGGCATGGGGCCCTCCCTTTCGACTCATTGTACGCCGGCTCGGCTCGGCGTCAATGGCGAAATTCAGGGCCTCCGATACTCGGAGCCGTCCGGTTTCCGTTCCAGGAAGCGGTAGTCGACCAGGGCCCGGCGGAGCGTCGCATGATCGTCCCAGACCTGCTTGAGGATAGCGTTCGTCTCGGCCTCGGTGAAGACCGCCCCGCGTTCGAACTTTCCGGCGATCCGGGCAAGGACTACGAGCCGCTGTTTTTCTTTGGGCGGGAAACGCTTGAGCCGCACGCCGTCCGGCTCGAAGAACTTGGCCTCGATGTCGGCGGCCTCGTCCTCGGTGACTACGGTGCGCCCGTCATGGACCGGCATGGTCGGACCGAAAGCCACGAAACGGCTTCCGACGGATTGCCGGCCTTCCAGGAGCCCTCCGAGCGCGAGCAGTATCTTCGCCTCGATCAACCGACGCCGGAGCTGGAATCGGTGGTTGCGCACCGCGGAAGTCGAGATGCCGCCGAGCTTGGCGGCGATCGCCGCGTCGTCGGCGCCGGAATACGCGGCGAGCAGGAAGGCCTCTTGGGTTTCCGTGAGGCCGGTCGTCCCCTTGCCGAGAGCGAGCAGAGCGGGGAAGACGCCTCCGTGCTCTTGCGCGACGTGCGCCTCCGCGGCGCGCCTCGCGGACACCTGCCTGCCGTCCGCTTCATGGGCGATGCCGCGCTCGAAGCTCGCGCCGCAGAACGCGCAGACGAGTATGCGCGATGAGCGATCGCGGATGAAGCCCCGGCGGAGTGCCTTGACCGGCGCGTCCGAATTGAACGTGATGGTTGTACTCATGATCGATCATTATGTTTACTTGTCTGTATAATGTCAAACGAATTCAACTAATGTTAGATATTTAATTGGAGTTCGTGTCGAGCGCGATGGCCCGCGAGCTCCGCGCCGCTTGCTTCCGGATCATCCTCGATCTATAGTCCAAGGATCGAGCCGCCTCACTTCCCGAAGAGGAAGAGGGCGGTTCCGACGGCGACGAGGGCGAGGCCCGCCATGCGGGAGAACGGCATCGGCTCGATCATGGCGCCGAGGAAACCCGTGCGCGCCAACACTGCGGAGGCCGAGAGCTGGCCGAGGATGATGAGCAGGCTGAAGGCCGCGATGCCGATGCGGGGTATCATCCAGGTGTTGAAGAGCGCCACCCCGCCGCCGATCACGCCGGACAGCAGCAAGGCGATCGGCACGCGCGAGAGGCCGGCGAGCGCTTCCGCGCCGAGCCGGGGAAGCGCGAGGATAATGGATGAGACCGCTCCGACGATCCAGAAGACGACGTTCACCAGGGCCGCCGAACCCGCGAGCGTGCCCGCGCGCGCGTTCATGGATATGTGGAGCGTGATGAGTACGCCGAATATGAGGCTGAGCGCTATGTTCGTGATCATTGGTACCCTCCGTTGCGGTTTTCTCCGTAGATATACCGCCCGCGCTTATTCCCGTGCGGGACATTTGTCCCGGGAGGCACTTTCATGAACGGCGACCTCGGCCTGATGAAACGCATCCTCTCCGCGGCGGCGGCCGCGGGCATAACCCCGTCCTCGCGCGTTTACGACGGCGGCGAGTTCCTCTTCCGTCAAGGTTTTCCGACCGACGGCATACGCTTCATCTCTTCGGGCCTCTTCAAGTCCTCGATCGTGGCTCAAAACGGGGCGGAGGTGCTCGTGGCCTTGCTCGGGAGCGGCGAGTGCCTTGGAGATCTGGAATACTTCCTGGACGCCCCGGCGGTCTGTTCTGTCGTCGCCCTGGAACGGAGCTCGGTGGTCCGCTTTTCGGCCGAGGAGCTCGGACGCCTCCGGCGGGCTTATCCCGATCTGGATTTCTCGCTCGGGCGGAGCCTCGCGCTCAGGCTCGCGGAAAACGCCGATCGCTTCGTTCGGAGCTTCGGCTATCCACTGGAATACAACGTCCTCGTCGCCGCGCTTTCGCGGCTCGGGGCGGAAGAGCGGCCGGTCCGCAAGACGGAACTCTTGGAATACCTCGGCGTCTCCTCCCGCCACCTCAATAGGGTGCTCGCGAACCTGGTCGCCGAGGGGCTCGTGGCGGTGGAGGATGGCGCCGTGATCGTCCGCGACGCCGAAGCCGCCCGTAAGGCCCTCGCGCGGACCGACGACGCCTAGCCTTCGCCTATGCCCTTCATGAAAAAAAGAAATGGGTGTATAACGAGTAACCTTGACGGCTTCCGTATGTGTTCTACCGATGTGAAGAAGTATCCGCGCATCCTTCCGTACCTCTTGGTCACGGCGTTCGTGTCGTTCGCAGCGGCTCCGGCGTACCCGGAAATCCTCGTCGTGGACGAGGACGCGGCCGCCGCCATGGCGGCGGCTACGGACGCGGCGACCGCCCGGCTACGGGTCGACGCCGCCGCGGGCGAACGGAGAGTCGGGACTGCGAACAACTTCCTCCTGCCTTCGCTGACGGCGAGCGTCGCGGCGGCGGAGAAAGTAGTCTCCGGGGCGGACGCGACCGCTTCTGGCGTCGTAAAACTTTCCTCCGGCTTGAGCCTCTCCGCGGCGGATTTCCAGGCCAAGACGACCGTCGGCAGGGAAGCCGCCGCGCTCCGCCTCCAAGCGCAGGCCGCCGCGGACCGGATCGGCCGCGACGCGCGCGTGGCTTTCTATCGTCTCATCCTCCTCTCGCAGCGGGTCAGACTCGCCGAAGGCGCCGTGGAGATCGCCCGCGAAGGGGCCGAACGCACCGCGGAAGAGTACCGCAACGGCCTCAGCTCGGAACGGGTGAAGCGACAGTCCGAAGTGTCCCTGGCCATAGAAAAGCTCGCGCTCGAGCGCGTCCGGACGGAAGCCGCCGTCGCGGAAGCCTATTTCCGTAGTCTCCTCGGCGTCGCGGAGGGAACGGAGCTCTCGTTCTCGGGCAGCCTGGAGACGCCGGAAATCTCCGTGGACGCCGCTCTCGCGGCCGACCTATCGCGGAGGAACGACCTCGCGCTCATAGCCGCGCGGCTCGCGGTCCAGGAGAGCCTCCGCGCCGAGGATCGGCTCGGCCGCCGTTACCCCGCGCTTTCCCTCTCCGCGACCGCCTCCTCCGAGGTCGCCGACCTCTCCTCGGGCGCCGGGGGATCCCTTTCCGACCGGGCCGTTTCGGGCGCGTCCTTCACGGTGACCCTGTCCTCGCCTAACCTCGCCGCCTTCCTTCCCTTCTCCAAGGAAGCGGAAAAGTCCGCGTCCCTCGCGGACGCCGAGGCGAAGCTCCGCCTGGAGGGCGCCGATCTGACCAGGGTCGCTAAGTTGGAGGTCGAATCGCTCCTCGCCAAACTCGCGGTCTCGCGGATCGCAATCGCATCCCTCACGGAATCCCTCGCGCTGGCCGCGGAGGTCGTCGAGCTCACGAGGGAGGCTTACGCGGTCGGCGCGGCTTCGTATCAGGACCTCAGGACCGCGGAGACGGACCTGGATCAAGCCCGCGTCGACGAGGCTGCTGAACGGTTCACCTATCTTTCGACCATCATCGATCTTGAATACGCCGTCGGGCGCCGTCTGCGCCCGGCTAAGGAGTGAGTCGTGCGGAGGCGAACCATA
>JAEWSV010000411.1 GCA_023398155.1 Spirochaetota bacterium | reverse complement strand
CATCCTGGAAGTGAACGGCGACCATCCCATCCTGACCGCCCTCGTGGGCGTCGAGGACGATGAGCGCGTCGCCGACGTGGCGGGCGTCCTCTTAGACCAGGCCCTCCTCGTGGAAGGGGTGAAGATCTCCGACCCCGCCGACTTCGTGAAACGGCTCAACCGGCTGCTCGCGAAGTGACCTGAAGAGTCCGTCCGGCCCGGATCCGCACCCTGGCCGGACGGCCCGCTTTTCACGGAATGTCCCCCATTTTAGAGAAATTTGCGATATATTGCTTACCATGAAAGCAACCAAGGCTTTACTTACGGCCGCGTGCGTCGCGGCCGCGCTAGGGCTCCTCTCCTGCGATCCTTCGGGAGGCGGCGATGACGACGGGGTCGTTTTCCTGGACCAGACCCTCCAGGGCGAAATCAACGGCAAGGCATACACCTTGGTATCGGGGTACGCGGAAGAAAGCTACTTCACCCCGGGAGAGTACTACATCGAACTCTACAACATCGCGACCATTGGAGGCGCGGATCCTTGGGCTTTGGGAGCGTATCCTTTCGACGGATACCTGAAGGTCATGACCTCCGTCCCCGCAAAAGTCGGTCGGACCGATCTCATATTCGACCTGAAAACCGGGGAGAGCAAGACCGTCACCCTATACGATCCTGACGACGATAGCCTCAACATCATCGCTCACATCGGCGCCGTGGAGATAACCGCGATCGATACGGAAGCCGGCCCCCTCACCGGCCGCATGGCCGCCACCAACGACGAAGGTGACGAGGTCAACGGCAACTTCACGGTGCCGATCGCGCCTGCCGATTGATCGACGACGGCCGAGCCATCGGCCGCGATCAAGCGTAGGTCCCGCCGTGAGGCCCGTCGGGGCAACGGTCCGGCAGGCCATCGGCCCTATAGGGCCTACACTTTAAAGGCGCCGATGGTCGCTCGCAGGGCGTCGGCCTCGTCGTTGAGGGTTTGAGCCGCCGCGGCCAGCTCCTCGGCGGCCGAGGCGTTCCGTTGCACCACCGTATCCAGCTGCGTCATGGCTTGGCCGATCTGATCGGCGCCGGTCCGCTGTTCCGCGGTGGCGGCGCTGATCTCGGCCACGAGATCCGCGGTTTTCCCGATGTCGGGCGCGAGCCCTGCCAGGGTGGCGCCCGCGCGCTCGGCGGCGGCGGTCGTCGTGAGCGAGATTTCCCGGATTTCCGACGCCGAGTTCCCGCTCCGCTCCGCCAGCTTCCTTATCTCTCCCGCGACTACCGAGAAACCCTTTCCGGCCTCCCCCGCGCGCGCGGCTTCGATCGCGGCGTTGAGGGCCAGAAGGTTCGTCTGGCTCGCTATTTCCTCGATGACCGCTATCCGCTCGGCGATGTGCTTGACCGCGGCTACCGCCTCGGCGACGGCCGCGGCGCCCTCGCTCGCGTCCTGGGCCGCTTTCCGCGCGATACGCTCGGTCTCAGCCGCGTTTTCGGCGTTCTGACCGTTCGTGGAGGCCATCTCCTCCACGGAAGCGGATACCTCTTCCGTGGATGCGGCTTGTTCCGACGCCCCGCTGGAGACCGAGGTCGCGGTGTCCTTCACCTCGACGGCTCCTCCGCCGACGCGCATGGAGGTCTCCACCACGCCCCCGATCAAATCCGCGAGATCGCGCCGCATGGCATCCAGCGACCGAACGAGGACGCCCGTCTCGTCCGCGGATTTCGCGTAGCTCTCATCGAAGGTGATCGTCAGGTCTCCCGAAGCCATGACCGCGGTCCGTTCCGCGGCATGGGTGAGCGGCTTGGCGATGCGACGGCCGATGGCGACGGAGACGATCACCGCGATGAACGTCGCGATTAGGGCGAAGACCGTCGCGCCGCCGAGCGAGACCGTGAGCCGATCGCTCAAGGCCTTCCTTTTTTCCGCCACGATGACATCGATGTCGTCCACGTAGGCCCCGGTCCCGACGACCCATCCCCAGGGTTTGGAGAGGAGCGTGTAGCTCCGCTTAGGTAAGGCCTCAGTTTGGCCGGCCTTGGGGAACCAGTAATTCGTGTGCCCACCCTCCGCCGCCACTTCAAGGAAAGCCTTGACGATCTCGTTCCCCTTGTGGTCGACCAGGTTCAGACGGTTCTTTCCTTCCGCCGCCTGACCGAGCAGGACGACGTTCGTCCCGTCCGTGGTATCGGCCCAGAAGTAGCCTTCCTTATCGTACCGGATGTCGCGCAGCAGCTTCTTCGCGAGATCGCCGGCGGCTTCTTCCGTAAGGCTCCCGTCCGCGCGCAAGGCATCGATCTTGGCGAGCATGGAGACGGCCGTCTCCACCTCCCAGCGAACCGCGCGGTCGAAACTTTCCCTGAGGGTCCGGTCCACGAGCGCGATCTGCTCGTCCACCAGGGACTTGAAGGCCAGGGCGAATGCTCCCGTCAGGAGGACGGCCACGGCTACGCTGATCCCGACGGAGAGAAGGATGATCTTGGTGGTGACGCTTTTCATGGGCGGCCTCCATCCGTAAGTTTACTGGACGGAGGCGGCCCGCGCAAATTATCGGTTGGGTAGGGGCTGATCCGCCCCGTTACGAATTCGCACCCGCGGTTTCTTCGGCCGCGTTCAAGCCGCGCGCCTCGATGCGGTCCAGCTCGGAATAGGCGGTGCGCAGGTCTTCCAGGTAGCGGTTGAGCTCGACGGTCTTCTCGCGCACCGCGCGCGCGGAAGCGGTCTCGTCCTGGTCCGCCATACCCGCCAAGCGCGCCAGATCGATCCGCATCTGCTTCAAGGTATTGACGGAAGACCGCATGCGGAGCTCCAGGACTTCGCGTTGTTCTTTGAGCTCGTTGAACGAGGTTTCCTGCCGTTCGATCTCGGCGAGGGACTTTTCGTATTCCTTGCGGAGCCCTTCGCCGCTTTTCGCCTCGATCTTGCGCTGCAGATCCTCCTTATCCCCGCGGAGCGCGTCCATGGGGATAAGTTCGATGATACGGTCCACTTCGTTCGTCCGCTTGGCCAAAAGCGCGACTTGTTCGACGTAGGAATCGAGGGCAGGCAGAAGATCATCGCCAACCGGAGTCCCCGTCGCGGCCTCACCGCGCCGCCCCTTTTTCGAGGCCTTCTTCTGATTCTTCGCGGTTACCTGCGCGACGATGGCGGCCCGCGTCGACTTCGCGGCTTCCACCAAGTCGAGGTAGGGACCGAGGTCGCCGACGTCCTCTTTGAGCGAGGTCGGCATGGACCGAAGAGCCCGCTTCCAGCCGCCCGAGAGCCCGAGCCTATCCAGGATCGATCCTTCCAATTCGGCCTTTTTGGCCGCGTACGCCGCCGCGTGCGAGAGGAGTCCGATGCCCATGCCCGCGGCGGGGATGAGGAACCACCAGAACTGCGACGAGGTGATCGCGTTGATCATGAATAGGAAGACGCTCGTCGTGGCGGTGGAGGCTGCGTGGAGCCAGAATCCGTCCTTCCTCTTCTGGAGCTGCTTGAAGAGGGAGAGGCTCTCCGCGTCCAGGGGAGGCATCTTCGCGAGTTCGGCGGCGCGGTCGCCGCGGCGGAGCACCGACGCGAAGTGCTCCAAGAGCCCGATGCCCCACCCGCCGAAGGGAAAAAGCGCCCAGGGAAAGGCGGGGCTCACGTTCGCGTTGAGGATCATGAGGAAGGCGTTGACTGCGACGAACGGTATGAGGTGCCCGACGAAGCCGGCCTTAGCGGTGCGAGCCTCGGCGCGGACCTTGGCCGAATAAGCATCGAACGCGGATACCGAATCGGCCGACGAGCGGAAGTACGATTTATCGACCTTGGAATCCCAGCTCCGTTCTTCCTTGGTGTCCCGCTCGGCCGCCTCGCCGCGACCTTCGCGGTAGGACCGGAACTCCGCGCGGAACTCACTCCGGCCGGCCCGCTCAGCCTCGCGGGGCCCCCGGCCGCGCCGCCGGGCCAAGGCGGCGTCCAGGTCGCGTTTGAACTGTTCCTCTATCCGGTACTCGATATCGGAGACCGCGTGGACGATATCGTCCTTCACCCGTCCATTCGAGTCCAGGGTCCCGCCGTAGCCGACCGGAGCTCGGCGAGCGGCGGATACGGGATCGCCCGGATACTCCATGGCCGCGCTCTCGCGGATCAGGATCCCTTTCCCCGCCAATTCCTCGATGACGTCCCTGGCCGCTCTTCCTTCAGCCGCGTAGCGCACCAACATCTGGTCCACCGCGAGGCGGCGCCCCGCGGCCTTTATGTCCAGCATGATGCGGCGCTTGACGTCCGCAGCCAGGGCGGCATCCGCAGCGGAGTCGGCCGCCGCCGCGCCGCCCCGTCCTGCGCCGCCGGCCTCGTTCGCGGTAGAGTCGGTGGATGCGGCCGGAGCGGCGGCCTCCGCGATGGCCGCAGGCGACGAGGCGCTCGCCGTACCGGTCATCTCGCCCGTTTTCGGCTCGCTTAAGGGCGCCGCGGTGATCTTCTCTTCCTTATCGGGCCTCAGGATGGGCCGGGCGGCCCGGTTCGGATCGAACTCCACGTTCGGCGTCACGATCTCGTAGGCATGGATCTCTTTGGTGATATTCTTGAGGCTCACGCGTCCGAGCTTTTCCGCCGCGAAATCGACCTTGTTGAGAACCAGGTTGTACACGTCCTGCGACATGCAGATGCAGCCGGGATGCGCAATCGACTGGAGGCGCGCGGCGATATTGATGCCCTCCCCGAGCGCGTCGCTCTCATAGAAGTAAATATCGCCGAGGTGGACGCCGATGCG
The DNA here is from genome assembly GCA_023398155.1 of Spirochaetota bacterium. GTDB lineage: Bacteria > Spirochaetota > Spirochaetia > Treponematales > Breznakiellaceae > JAEXTK01. The sequence continues at coordinate 339 of JAEWSV010000411.1, read as the reverse complement.
GACCAAGAGAGGCAGGTCGGCGTTCGCCTTGTTATACTCGTAGAGCTTGTACTGGATCTCCACGGCGGTCTGCAACGCATCCACCGTGTTCTTGAAATCGATGAGGAAGGCGTCCCCGATCGTCTTGATGACCGTCCCGCCGCGCCGCGCGACGATCTCTTCAATAAGGGCGTTGTGCGTGTGCAGCAACTCCAGCGTACGGGCCTCGTTCTTCTCCATCATTTTGGAGAAGCCGGCGATATCCGTGTAGAGAATGGCCGCGAGCCGGTAGTCCTTCCGTTCCATTGTGATAGGATAGGGGCGGGGCGCCCAAACGGTCAATACGTCGGGCAGACGAAA
>JAEWSV010000350.1 GCA_023398155.1 Spirochaetota bacterium | reverse complement strand
TCGTAGAGCATATCCTCGTACATATCGCCCGCGAAGCCGCCATCCATGAGGCCGGATTTCTGAACCGTCTTCCGCATCCCTTCCAGGAGATTCTTTATTACGAAGGATTCCAATTCGCGGCATTGCTCGTAGAGCTCGTCGGTACGGTCGATGGTCACCCGACGCTTCGCCGCGTGGCTTTCGTCCTTCGCCCCCGCGTTGGCGGCCGCTCCGAGCGGACGCCCGTTTTTCGGCGCCGCGGATGCGCGATCCCCATCGCGCTCGTCCGCGCCCGAAGCCTTCGCTTCGATCGCGGACGCGGCCCGTAGGAGCATGTCGAAGGAGGAGGCCCCCTCCTGCGGAAGCGGAGATCCGCCGCCGCCGAGGGCGGAATTCTTGAGGTACAGGCTACCGACGGCGCTTATGTCCATATTCCGCCCCTACCGGCTTATCGCTTGAGGCCGGTCGCGATGCCGAGCATGTTGTCGCTCGTCTGGATGGTCTTGGAGTTGAACTCGTAGGCGCGCTGGGCGACGATGAGGTTCACCATCTCGCGCACGACCGACACGTTCGACATTTCAAGGAATTTGTGGACGAGCTTGCCCATGCCGTCGAAGCCGGGACGGCCGGGGATGGGATCGCCCGAAGCGTTGGAAAGCTTATAGAGGTTCTCGCCGACGGCGGTGAGGCCGACGGGGTTCGCGAAGCGGTAGAGTTCCATCTGGCCGACGAGGATGGGATCGTCGCGGCCGGGAACCTTCACCGTCACGCGGCCGTCGGCCGAAACGGTGAGGGTCTCGGGGATGAAGCCTTCGGGAAGTACCACGTCGGGGAGGACCTTGTAGCCGTTGGACGTGACGAGCCTGCCGTCGGAATCGATTTTGAAGGCGCCGTCCCGGCTGTAGGCGTAGCTGCCGTCGTACATCTGGATACGGAAGAAGCCGTCGCCCTGGATCGCGAGGTCGCTGACGTTTTCCGTGTTCTGCAGCGCGCCCTGGGTGAACATGCGCTGGGTGGCGCCGACCTTGACGCCGTGGCCCATCTGGACGCCCACGGGCGTGACGGTATCCTCCGTCGCGGGCGTGCCCGCCGTCTTGATCGTCTGGTAGAGCAGGTCCTCGAAGTCGGCCCGCATCTTCTTGAAGCCCGACGTGTTGACGTTGGCGAGGTTGTTGGAGATCGTATCGATGTTGGCCTGCTGGCCGATCATACCGGAAGCTCCGGTCCAAAGGCTCCTAACCATTCATTCCTCCGGCGCTACACGCGCACGACTTCGTTGATGAGCTTGCCGAGCATGGAATCCTCGGCCTGGACGACTTTCTGGTTCGCCTCGTAAGCGCGGTTCACTTCGATCATCTGGACCATCTCGGTAACCGGATTCACGTTGGAGGCTTCCACGAAGCCCTGGACCACCTTGGGCCGCCTTCCGGCCTCGATGACGCGCGCGTCCCCCGAGACGTCCGTGGACCGGTAGAGGCTCGAACCTTGCTTGGCGAGGTATCGGTCCAGGTCGAATTCCACGATCTTGAGGGTATCCAGGAGGACGGTCTCCCCCCAGGCGTTGTTTTCCTTGGATACGAGGCGGGTGGGATCGCCGTCCGCGAACTCGGCGTTCACCCAGACCCTGCCGTCCTTGTCCACCATGAAGTTGTTGGCCTTCACCTTGATCGGGCCGTTCTCCCCGAGCACGGGGTAGCCCTCTTTCGTCTCCAGGTAGCCTTCCTTGCCGAGTTGGAAGGAGCCGTTGCGCGTGTAGCGCTCGCCGTGCGGCGTGGCGACGGAGAGGAACCCCTTCCCGTCCAAGGCGAGGTCGAAGTCGCTTTCGGTCTCTTTCATGGCGCCCTGTTCGAAACTGGTGAAGAGCTCGTTGAGCTCCACGCCCGTTCCTATCTTACCGATGATGGGCGCCGCGTCCGCAGATCCGAAAGGATGGCGGTACACCCCGTCGTCGTTGAGGCGGCGCATGAGGAGTTCGGGGAAGGCCTTGTGGACGGCGGTATCTTTCTTGTAGCCGTCCACGTCCACGTTCGCCAAGTTGTTCGATACCGCGTCCAGACGCCACTGTTGCGCGGTCATGCCGCTCGCGCCCGTATACCAACCTCTGATCAAGGGTGTTCCTCCAAGACTACTATCGGCGAGATTCCGGCCGCGCTTGATTGCGAAAGGAGGTCTATTCCGGTAGGATCGATGGACTCTCCGGAGGAACCATGGACAGGACAACGAAGGGGCTCGCCGCCATCATCGCGTGCGCGGCCCTGTGGAGCATCAGCGGACTCTTCATCAAGCTCGTGGATTGGCATCCCATGATCATCGCGGGGAGCCGCAGCCTCGTGGCCGCCCTTTTCATGCTCGCCGCGCGCGCCTTCGCCCGGAGACGGGGAGGCGCTTCTTCAGCTCCCCGGCGCACGGGGGCGGATCGGTTCGCGCTTTGGGGCGCCGCGATAGCGAACGCGGCGACCATGTTGCTGTTCGTTACCGCGAACAAGCTCACCTCTTCCGCCAACGCTATCCTCCTCCAATACGCCGCCCCGGTCTACGCGGCCCTCCTCGGCTGGGTACTGGTAAAGGAGAAACCGCGCGCCGAGCACTGGGGCGCCCTGGTCGCCATAATCTGCGGCCTCCTCCTCTTCTTCAAGGACGGACTGACCGCCGTCTCGTTCGTCGGCGATAGCATCGCGGTGATATCGGGCCTCACCTTCGGGTCCTACTCCGTTTTCATGCGCATGCAGAAGGACGGACGGCCGGAGGATTCCATCCTCCTCTCCCATCTCTTGACCGCGGCCGTAGGTCTCCCCTTCGCCTTCGCCCATCCCCCGACAGTCACCGCGGCTTCCGCCGCCGCGGTGCTCACCTTGGGCGTCGTCCAAATCGGCATCGCATCTCTCCTCTTCGCCTACGGTATCCGCCGGGTCAGCGCCGTCCAAGCCATGCTCGCCGCAGTCATCGAACCGGTATTGAATCCGGTCTGGGTCCTGCTCGCGACCGGGGAACGGCCGGCCGCGTCCTCGATAGCCGGCGGCGCCGTGATCCTCGCGGCGGTCACCGTCTCGTCCGCCATAAGCGTCAGGCGGTCGCGCGGCTGAAGCAGTCCTCCACGGCGGCGATGAGTTCGTTCCGGCTCCACGGCTTCATGAGGACCGCGACGAGACCGCCGCCGGAGCGGAGCCGGTCCAGGCTCTCCACGTCGGCATGGCCCGTGATCACCACGGCGAAGATGTCAGGATAGCGATCATGCGCGAGGGTGATGAGCGCGTCCCCCTTGAGGCCGGGCATGAGCCAATCCGTGATGAGCGCGATGCCGCCCACGCCTTCGGCCTTTAGGTCCCCGATCACCGCCAAAGCCGCTTCGGCATTGAGCGCGGTCTCGTAGATGAACCGGTCGCCGTAGTGGCTGCGGAGTTCCTGCTTGAGCGAAAGCACGATGAGCGCCTCGTCATCGACGCATAGTATCGCTCGTTTCATGGTCGCGCCTCCGCTTCGGCCGCAGGGAGGCTCACGCGGAAGACGGTGCGCCCGGGCTTGCTGGTGAAGGTAATCCCGCCGCCGAGCCGTTCGACCACGTGCTTGGCCGTGAAGAGGCCGAAGCCGGTCCCCTCGCCGAGCGGTTTCGTCGTAAAGAAGGGATCGAAGATGCGGTCCCGAATATCTTCCGGTATGCCGGGCCCGGAATCGATGATTTCCGCCCACACCGAATTTCCGTCGTTCCCGGTCCGGATTTCCAGTCTACCCGCATAATCCATTGCTTGGAGCGCGTTGGTGACGAGATTCGCCCAGACCTGCGGAAGCGAGCTTCGGCTAGCGGCTACGGGGGCCCCCGCGTTGAGCGAGCACGAGACCGCGACGTCCTCCCTCATCCGAGTGCGGAAAAGGTCCACCGTCGCGCGTATTTCCTCATCCACGTCCACTAATTCGATGGATTCTCCTCCGCGGTTCCGCTCGATCCGTTCGAAGTTCTTGAGCGTCCTGACCACAGCCGCGGCCCGCTCTGTCGCCTGGAGGACGATCCGCGCGGAGCGGACTATCGTGGCCCCGGCGGCCGCCGCGCGCACCATCCGGACGGCGGCCTCGATCCCGAGCCGCTCCGCGATGCCGTCGAAGGAATTCGTCGCGCCGCACTCCTCCGACAATTCCGCTACCGTATCCGGGTCGTCGACGCCCAGGTCCGCGAGAT
>JAEWSV010000199.1 GCA_023398155.1 Spirochaetota bacterium | reverse complement strand
CTGCAGGGCATCGGCTTCTTCTGCATGAATATCTCCCTCTTCGTGACGCTCACGCTCCGGTCGTCGCGCCTGTACGCTGAACTGGAGCGTTATTCGGCCGACGTGAGGGATAAGACCGCCGAACTCGGCGCCTACGTCGAGCGGATAGGGCGCACCGCCGATTCGGTCACCGAGTTCGCCGCTGGGATCGACCGGGCCGCCGCCGCTGCCGCGGCGTCGGCCGGCAAGCTCGCGGTCACTGCCGCGCGCATCGGGGAGAACGCCGAACGGCAGGCCGCGGCAGTCGCCGATTCCGTGGAATCGGTCCGGAGCCTGGGCGCTTCGTTGGGTTCCGTGCGCGCGGGAATCGAGGCCCAAGCCCGCGGCGTCCAGGAAGCCGCGTCCGCCATCGCGGTGGTCGCGAAGGAGGCGGCAACGGTTGCCGAGAGCGTCGAGCGCACCGCCAGCTTCGCGCGGAGCTTGGAGTCGGGGGTAGGTGAGGGGAGGCTCGCCATGCGCGCCCTCGACGAATCCATCGACCGCATCCGCGATACTACTGGCGGTATCTCTTCCATCGTCGATGCCGTTGAGGATTTCACCGAAAGGACCAACCTCCTCGCCATGAACGCGGCCATCGAGGCTGCGCACGCGGGAACATCCGGTCGCGGTTTCGCGATCATCGCGGGAGAGATCAAGGGCCTGGCGTCAGCCTCCGCCGAACGTACGGCGAGGATCAGGGAATCCGTGGCGGAGATAGGAAAGCGGATCGGTAACGGCGTGGACGCTAACGGGCGCGTCCGCGGCGTATTGGTCGCGGTGGCGGACGGCGCCCAGGCCGCTTCGGACGGCATCGCTTCCGTGGGAGAATCCCTCATCGCCCAAAGGGCCGCGACGGATACGCTGCGCGCCTCCCTGGAGGCGCTTTCGACGGCCTCCGCGTCGATCAAGGCCGAGGCCGAGCGGCAAGACGCGGACGGCGAACGCATACGGGAGCACATGGAGGAACTCGTGGCCATTTCCGATGAGCTGAGAGCCTCCATCGGGGGTATAGCCGCCGAGAACCAGGCGATAGCCGAATCCGTACGCAACCTTGCCCGGGTCTCCCACGACGGCAAGGACGCCGCGCTCGAGCTCCGCCGCATGCTAGAAGCGCGGAAACCCGCGTGAACGGATCGCCGTCCGAACCCGCTGCGATCGCGGACTTCCGCCGCGCGGTCCTCGACCAGTACCGGGAGCGGGGCCGTTCCTTTCCCTGGAGGGAGACGCGCGATCCCTGGCTTATCCTCGTATCGGAGGTCATGCTCCAGCAGACGCAGACCGAACGGGTGATTCCGTACTGGCTACGGTGGAGAGAACTGTGGCCGAGCCCCGCGGCCCTCGCCGCCGCCCCCCTCGACGCCGTGATCCGCGAGTGGAGCGGCTTGGGATACAATCGCCGCGGTAGGTTCCTCAAGGACGCCGCCGCCCAGATCGCCTCCCGGTTCGGCGGCCGCGTCCCCTCCGCCCCCGCGGACCTGGAGACCCTCAGCGGCATCGGGCCGTACACGGCCCGCGCCATCGCCTGTTTTGCCTTCGGCTCGACGGACGTATTCGTGGAGACCAACATACGCGCGGCCGCCCTCCATTTTTTCTTCCCCGATCGGGAGAAAGTGAAGGACTCCGAACTCCTACCCATCCTGGAGCAGGCTTTGGACCGCGGCGATCCCCGGCGCTGGCATTGGGCCCTTATGGACTACGGCGCCGCCCTCAAACGCCTCACCGCGAATCCCAACCGCAGGAGCGCCCACTACGCGCGCCAATCCCGCTTCGAAGGATCGCTCCGCCAGGCCCGCGGCTCCGCCCTCCGTTCCCTTGCCGCCGACGGTCCCGCCGACCTCGCCGAGCTCGCCGACCGCACCGGCCTATCCCCCGATCGCCTCTCCGCCGCCCTCTCGGCTCTAGCCGCCGACTCCCTCGTCGCCGAACGCTCCGGCCTCTACTCCATCCCTTGACACCCCCCCTCATTTCGAGCTATTTTTCCTTCATCGCGGCTGTCGTATGGCGGCGTCGTCCCTGACGCCGACAAACGAAAGCTACCTTGAATGTGAGTCGCGTGAGCGACGAAGTACAATCGCGGCTGTCGTATGGTCCGAGCGTCCCTGCGAGGAACAAACGACAGCTACCTTGAAATCGTTCGCGTGAGCGAACACGTATATCGCGGCTGTCGTATAACGGCTATTACCCCAGCCTTCCAAGCTGGAGACGAGGGTTCGACTCCCTTCAGCCGCTGCGATTTCGGACCCGCCAATAGGCGGGCCACTTTTTTGTTCGCTGAAGGGAGTCGAACGGCCGGAAGCGCCGATTCCGCCGCGCGCGTGAGCGCGCAGTCCAACCCATCCATATCGGATGCGGCCGAAGGGCGCAGCAGCGCGGAGGAGCGGCCAGGATGGCCGCGTCAGCGTCCGGACGCGGCATGGAGCAAGGCGGCAGGAAGCCGGCCGCCTTGCTTCTTTCTCCCCGATCTGCGAAATTGACCCCATGGAACTCACGCTCGCGACGCCGGCGCTCCTTTTTCCGGCGATCTCCCTTCTGCTCTTAGCCTATACCAATCGGTTCCTCGCGCTCGCCAACCTAGTGCGCGAACTCCACGCGCGGTGGAAGGCGCAAAGCGAAGATGGGATCCGCGGCCAGATAGAAAACCTAAAAAAACGCATCAGGATCATCAAGTCGATGCAACTGCTCGGCGTCTCCAGCTTTTTCCTCTGCGTCCTCACCATGCTCCTCGTCTTCTTCACGCTCGTCCTCGCGGCCGAGGCGGTCTTCGCGCTGTCCTTGCTGTTCCTTCTCGCTTCCCTCGGTCTCTCCATACAGGAACTTTTCATATCGGCCGATGCCTTGGATATACTCCTGGATTCGAGCGCCGGTAAGAGCGTCCGGCCGGATGCAGAGAAATGATCGACGTCCTCGGCCTCGGAAGCGAGGAATTCGCGCGGGAAGCGAAGCGGCTCATCGGCGAGACGGCCGGCCTCGCGCCGCGTATTTACGCTACCGCGTTCAAGAACGGCACCGTCGACGCGAAGTCCGCGGGCGCCTCGGAGCGGAACGCGCTAAAGTGGGCGGATCATTTCGAAGCCGGAACGCTCGCCCTCAAGGATCGCCTGGATACGGATGACGCCGTCGGCGTCACGACCAAACTCGTCTTCGGAACCAGAGACCGCCTCTCCATCGAATCGGTCTCCGTACCCATGTACGGGGGGACGAGGACGCTCTGCGTCTCTTCCCAAGTCGGTTGCGGCCGCGCCTGCGCTTTCTGCGAGACCGGTCGGAGCGGCCTCGTCCGCAACCTTTCCGCGGCCGAGATCGTCTCCCAAGTGCTTTCGGCTACCCTGGTCCTCGGCGCTCGGTTCCGGAACATCGTCTTCATGGGCATGGGGGAGCCGCTCGACAACTTGGCGAACGTCGCCAAGGCGATCGAAGTGCTCGGCGATCGCCGGGGCTTCGCGTATTCCCTCGAACGCTTGACCGTCTGCACCTCGGGCGACGCAGCGGGAATTGAGGGACTTGCCCGGCTAGCCCTCAAGCGGCTCAACCTTTCCATAAGCCTCAACGCGGCGCGCGATGAGCTCCGCGATTCCCTCATGCCCGTAAACCGAAGGACCCCGCTCGCATCTCTCGTCGCGGCGCTCGCCGCGTATCCGAAACGGCGCAATTTCGTCCTCGGGGTCAACTATTGTCTGTTGCCCGGCATCAACGACCGCGATGAAGACGCGGCGGCCGTAGCCCGCTTCTGCGAGTCTGTGGGGCGGGCCCTCGTCAACCTCATTCCCTACAATCCGGGTCGATCTCCGATCGCCGCCGAACCTACCCAGGCCGAGATCGATCGCTTCCTGGCCCTGCTCGCGGCCGAGGGCGTCCCCGTTAGGTTACGCACGGAAAAAGGCCGCGCGGTCATGGCCGCCTGCGGACAGCTCGGCGGTACTTGATATATATGCAAAAAAGGCCTATAAAAATGGTTACGTCTGCATAATTATACGGAGTCACGCTATGCTTGTCCTCAAATTCGGCGGTACCTCGGTCGGCTCGCCTCAGGCGATCCGAAAGCTCATCGATGTCGTTCGCGACACGGAGCACACAGGCCGCACGCGCGTCGTCGTCGTCTCCGCGTTCTCCAAGATAACCGATACGCTCATCGAAGTGGCGCGCCTCGCCGAGCTCGACGACGGCACCTACCTCGAAAAACTCGAGGCGATCCGCGAACGGCACCTCGCCGCCGTGGCCGAACTCTGCGCCGGAGAGGACGCGTCGGCCGCGGAAGAATTCGTGCGCGCCTCCGTGGACGA
>JAEWSV010000235.1 GCA_023398155.1 Spirochaetota bacterium | reverse complement strand
TTTACAAAGGCGGAGTGGGCATCCCATTCGATATGGCCGATTATTGACTCCTCTTTCTTAAGGCGACTCGGTATCATGAGAAATGGTCAAAGCGACTCGAGGCTACGATGGAAGTTTCCAAAGAATTCATGGCCAAGGTTAAGGACCTGCAAGCGCGTACGACAAAGGCGGGCTTTAAGGGACTCGTCTATATTGCGTACAATAATGTGACCGGCAATGATGCGGACAAAGCAATCGCATGGTTTACGAAGAAGTAGCATCAATGAGTAATCCCGTTTTACCGGTCGGTATATCTCCATGGCGTCCTCCCGTGTTTCGTGGTAGTCTCGTAATTTAACATTAGCGGTCAAGGACGCCTCTCTCTAGCCGTCATCGGGACGATAGCAATCGTACGTACATTTTTGAATAAGCAGGAGAGCACCAATGGAAAAGACGCATCCCAATTCACGTACTTGTTGGTTCGTCGGCGCCGCCTTCAAAAAAACCGAGGATCAAAGCGAGCGCTTCATTCGAGAAGGCATTTGGGAGAACGACAACACCGTACGATACGTCGATAAGGTCAAAGCGATGCAGCCGGGCGACCGCATCGCTATCAAGGCAACCTACACCAGAAGGAATGGCCTCCCCTTTGATAATCGCGGTAACTCAGTATCCGTGATGGCTATAAAAGCGATCGGAACCGTCAAGGAAAATCCCGGCGACGGGAGAAACCTGAAGGTAGATTGGACTCCGGTTGCTCCGGCACGGGAATGGTACTTCTATACGTTCCAGAAGACGGTTTGGCGCGTGGTACCGGGAGACGTGTATACCGATTCCCTCATAGCCTTCGCGTTTGAGGGCAAGCCTCAGGATATCGACCTTTTCCGAAACGAGCCGTATTGGCGCGGGCGCTTCGGCAATAAGACGACCGCTTCGCCTTCATTCGGTTGGACGGCGTTTTACGAGGCGATCGCCGAGAAGTTATTGGACCATCGACACGATCGGTCAAAACTCGTCACCGCAATCCACGGTATCGCGTCCCGCGTAGACGGCCTTACCATCCTGCAGGACCATTTCGCGGACGGAACGGTCGGTCCGATCCGGGATATCTGTCCCTTCACGACCATAGGCCTCTTCAACCGCGGCATTACCGATGAAAACCGGAAAAAGATCGCAGCGGAATTTGCCGCGTTCCTCGGCGTGAACCTTCCCGTACCCGATACTTTCTCAGGTATTCCCACGCTGAACAACCAACGGACCTGGTTTTATGACTATGAGAAGGACCGGAAACCAGAAGATATTCCGAGTTTGTGGAACGTATTTGAAAAAGCCATACGGCTTTCGGAATTTGACGATGAGGATGCCAGAACAGAATTTACGGAGGCCTATACCGCTGCAGCCCGCGTGAACGGAGTCGGCTGGAATCTCTCCATGGGCCTTTACTGGATCCGTCCCTGGAACTTCGTCGCGCTGGATAGCCGCGCTCAGCGGTTTCTAACCAAAAAGCTCAGTCTGCAGATAGGCAAAAACGGGCCGAAGAGCCGATGCAGCGCTGAGGACTACCTTTCCGTGCTCGATACGTTGAATACCCGATTCAAAGAGCCGGAGTATCCGGTTCATTCCTTCCCCGAGTTTTCTCTCGCCGCGTGGCTATATAAGGATGATTCCGAGCAGGGGCCGAACAGCCGAGGGGAACCGCCGGAACAGCCCGGGGAAAATACCGAAGGAGAACCGGAATCGGCGCCCACCGTTCCGCCGATGGTCCCCTATTCCCTGGATAATGTTATCGCCGACGGATGCTTCCTTTCTCGCGACCGCCTGGAATCGATCATGAATTCTCTCCGTACGAAAAAGAACCTCATCCTCCAGGGTTCGCCGGGTACCGGCAAGACCTGGCTCGCGAAGCGTCTCGGCTTCGCCCTCATTGGACAGAAAGACGAAGGGAAACTGCGTGCGGTGCAGTTCCATCCCAACCTATCGTATGAAGATTTCATCCGCGGCTTCAGACCGAACGGCCAGGGACGCCTGGACCTCATAGACGGGCCGTTCATGGAAATGATCGCCGCCGCCAAAGACAAACCGGATACCAATCACGTCATCGTGATTGAAGAGATCAATCGAGGTAATCCGGCGCAGATCTTCGGAGAAATGCTGACCCTGCTGGAGGCCGACAAACGAACACCGTCGGAAGCCCTGGAATTATCCTACCGCCGCTTCACCGGCGAACGGATCAGCATCCCAAGCAACCTGTACGTGATCGGTACGATGAACATAGCCGACAGATCGCTCGCCCTTGTCGATATCGCGTTCCGTCGACGTTTCGCGTTCATCGATCTGGAGCCTATCTTCGGTTCGCCTTGGCGTTCCTGGGTCACGGAAAAGTTCAAGCTGGACTCCGCGTTCTTGGAGGATATCGAAGTCCGCCTCGGCGCCTTGAACGCGACCATTGAGGGCGATACGGGCCTGGGCCGGCAATTCCGGATCGGTCACAGCTTCGTCACTCCGTCCAGCATACATGATCTTAAAGACCCGGCGGCGTGGTTCCGTCAAGTCGTGGAAACGCAGATCGGGCCGCTCCTTGAGGAGTACTGGTTCGATGACCTCGACAAGGCCCATAAGTCCAGAGACGCGCTATTGGTAGGTATTTGATGGACGCCGAACGGCACGGGTATGTCGGGAGCATACCGGTTCGCAATCTCTGGCTCTTGATGCTCTACGCTTCGGAACTGTATCGGGAGCTCGCAGGCGCCAAGCGGGCGGTTGAAGACAATCCCGACGATCTTCCCGATCTCGTGGCGGAGTTGTTGACCCATCAGGTCGAGCGCCGCCTAAAGCGGAACCTAACCTACGGCTATCGGACCAAGGAAACGATCCAGGGACGGGTACGCGGACGGATTGATGTCTTGCGCACCGAAAGCCATCAACTTCTCGGCCAGGGAAAAGTCGCCTGCCGCTATGAAGAGCTGACGGTGAACACGCCGCGCAATCGCTATATCCGCTCAGCCTTGAATAAGCTCGCCGGAATCGTCGCGGGCGCGCCACTGGCGCGCCGGTGTAATTCGCTCGCGGCGCGCCTCTGGCAGGCAGGCGTCACCGGCGAGCATCCGGGCCGCGCGACGATTTCCCTTGAGCGGTTCGGCCGGAACGATGCTCAGGACCGGTACATGGTGGCCTTGGCGCAGCTCGCGTTCAATCTGGCGCTGC
>JAEWSV010000198.1 GCA_023398155.1 Spirochaetota bacterium | reverse complement strand
CCCGCGCCGTCGGCGGCCCGCGCCGCGGCGAGCGCGGCGTCCTGCTTGACGGAAAGGAGGTAGGGGAACCGGTCCCTGAGCAGGGCGAGGGGATTCTCCGTGAGACGGATATCTTCCAGGGCGATCTCCAGGTAATCTTCGCGCGCTTCGGCGTAGGCGCCGGCCGCAAGGAACGAGTCGAAGGGGCCGGCGAGGCGCCGGAGACGGCGGAGCGGCGCGACCGGAATCTTCGTGACGGAGGCTTTTCCCTCCGCGGCTTCGCGGCCGATCCCCACGGAGAGGAAGGCTTTCTCCTGGTCCGCCTCGTCGAAGGAATAGGCGAGGGGACTTCCCGCGTACCAGGCGTTCGCCGCTATGCGCTGCGGGCGGTGCAGGTGGCCGAGCGCGACGTAGTCGAAGGCCGAGAAACGGCCGATATCCACCCGTTCCGCCGTGCCGAGGAACACGCGCTCCGATTCGGATTCGGCTCCCCCGGAGGCGAACAAATGGGCCACGAGGACCGCGGCCGCGGCGCCTGCGTCCAACGCCTTTTTCCTGGCTTCCTCCAGGCGAGAAGCCGCCTCCGCGGCCAAGTCGCGTTGCGACCGGAGCGGTTCGGCTGCGGCCGCCAGGATGGGGAGGTCGCTGTCGGCGCCGGTGCGGGGGCTGAGCGAGCCGGGGGTGAGGAAGGGGAGGAGGAAGAAGGCGCAGCGTTCGCCGTCCCTTTCCACGATGATCGGCTCCGCGGCCCGCTCGGCGTCGGAGACGATATGGATGCCGAGCTCCGCGAACAGCCGGTCTCCGTAGCCGAGACGGTCGGCGGAGTCGTGATTGCCGCTTATGATGAGCACCTGGAGGGCGGGAAAGCGGCGCCGCAGAGAAGCGAGCGCGGAGCCGAGGAGGGTAACCGCTTCGGGGGGCGGTATCGAGCGGTCGTACACGTCCCCGGCGATGACGAGGGCCGCGTAATCTTCGGCGGCGAGCTCGTCCAAAAGAGAATCGAGCATCGCGCGCTGGTCGTCGATGAGCGGCCGTTCATGGAAGACGCGCCCGAGGTGAAGGTCGGCGACGTGGAGGAACTTCATGAACCCATGCTAGGCGGTCGGCCGGGCGGGGTCAAGGCTCCATCGACTCCGCTCCGCGATAGGTGTATCATCGGGCGATGCGCATCCTGGAATCGATGAAAGCTCGGGCGAAGAGCCTCAAGCATGAGATCGCCGCGCTGTACTACGCCTATGGGGATCCCGAAACCCCGCGGCTCCCGAAGCTCTTGATCCTCTTCACGCTGGGTTACGCGCTCAGCCCCATCGACTTGATACCGGACTTCATCCCGGTCCTCGGCTACCTCGACGACCTCGTCATCCTCCCCGCGCTCATCGCCTGGTCGCTCGCCCTGATCCCTCAGGCGACCATGGAGCGCGCCCGCGCCCGCGCGTCCGCGGAGCCTATCCGGCTCGGGAAAAACCGGCTCTTCGCCGCGGTTTTCATCCTCGTCTGGGCTGCGATCATCCTGGCCCTAGCGCGGGCCTTCGTCCGGGCCTTCGGCGAGCGGTAACGCTTCCTTTATGCGACCTGTCACAAGTGCGCCAAGAAATACGGGCACAACTACATAGTCGCGTTCGCCGAGGTCGCCCAGCCCCGATCGATGCCGTACGCCGAGAACGGGCTTTGACGCGGATCGAATTCGAGGTATTTTGTTCCGATGACGCCGTACGCTATTCTCCTCGTTTTCATCGTCTTGACCTTTCTCGATCTCGGTTGGCACATGGCGCTCTTGGCCCTCAACTACCGCGAGGCGGGCCGGCGGCGCGGTCAGCTGCCCGCGGAAGCCGCGAGCGGCATGAGCGCGGAAGAGGCGCTTAAAGCCCACGACTATTCCCGCGCGCAGATGCGGCTGTCCTTCGTCGCGACGCCGCTCGGGACCTTCGCGGTGCTCGCCCTCGCCGTCTCCGGGGCCTTCGGCGCCCTGGACGCGACCGTCGGCGGACTCGTCGATTCGGCGTACTGGCGAGGCGCCGTCTTCCTCGGCTTTCTCATATTCGCCCAGGTCGTCCTATCCGCGCCTTTCGACCTGTACGGGACCTTCGTAACGGAGAAGCGGTACGGCTTCAACGCGACGACGCCGCGAAGATGGCTTCTGGACCGGCTTAAAGGGCTGCTGATCGGCACGGCCCTCGGCCTTCCTCTCCTCTTCCTCCTCTACGCCTTCATTGACCTCGCTGGCCGGGCATGGTGGATCTGGGCCGCGGCCGTCTTTTCCGTCATCGACATCGTCCTTTCCCTGCTGTATCCGCTCCTCATCGCGCCGCTCTTCAACAAGTTTTCTCCGCTCGCGGAGGGGAGCCTCAAAGAGCGGATAGACGAACTGGCGGAAAAGCTATCCTTCCGGTACGGAGGCGTATACGTGATGGACGCTTCCAAGCGGTCGCGGCATTCCAACGCCTACTTCACCGGGATAGGGCGCCTCAAGCGGATCGTGCTGTTCGACACGCTCATCGGCCAGATGAGCGAGGATGAGGCGCTCGCCGTGCTCGCGCACGAGATCGGCCACGAGAAGAAACGCCATATCCTCAAGATGACGGTGATAGCGGTCCTGTTCAGCTTCATCGTCTTTTGGGTCTTAAACCTCTTTATGGGCTGGAAGGCGCTCTACGCGGCTTTCGGCTTCTCAGGACCTTCCAAGCACGCGCTACTCCTCATCGTGAGCCTCGTCGCGGGTCCGGCGACTTTCTTCCTGACTCCGCTCCTTGCCCTCCTTTCCCGGAAACACGAATACGAGGCCGACGCCTTCGCCGCGCGCGCGACGAGCCGGGAAGCCATGGGCAGCGCCCTCCGTAAAATCAACAGGGAGAACGCGTCCAACCTCTGGCCGCATCCCCTTTACGCTTTCTGGTACTATTCCCACCCGACGCTCAGCGACCGGCTCGCGGCCGTCGCGAAAGCGGAGTGAGGGCGGAGTGAGGACGGGCGTTCGAGCGCTCCGCTGACGCCGGATGCCGCGGCGGAAGGCTTCGGCCGCAGCGGAAGGCTTCGACCGCGGTTGACTGCTACCGTTCCTTCCGGCCGGGGCTTTCCCGTTCCCGCGGCGGTACGAGGAGAAACGTGAGCAGGATGAGGATGAAGAACGCGACGTACGCGACGGTGAACGCCCAGGGCGGGAAATCGTAGAAGATGATGCGCCGCAGGAGGCGCGCCATGAAGGGGACGTGCCCTCCGGTCCGGCCCGCAGCGTTCCGAAGGTCTTCCTCCAGGATCGTGAGCGGGCACCAGATTCCCCCGACCGCCTCCAAGGCGACGAAACCCATGAGGCCGATGTGGAGGAACCGGAGGATACGGCGGCGCACCCATCGCCACTTAAGGGCGCCGCCCGCGAGGATGAGGACCTCGCCGCCGACTAAAAATGTCACGAGGGCGGCGTGGAAGTAGAGGACGAAGTCGGCGGCGAGACTTGGATCGATCATATCTGAACTCCCGCGCGTTCTCCTTCAAGGTCTCGCACCGTAGCCGGGCCCGCGCGTCCGCGGGGCTGTTGCGCATTTTCATTAGCGCCTCCGAAGGATGATGGCGCCGAATGTTCGGTTTGTCACCACCCCCTTGACGGTCGCCCGCGTACCGCGTAGGTTCGTCGTGCGCTTGGATCCCTCCGCGGACCGAGACGCGAGGTACCATGACTTCTGCTCCCCGCGCCACCATAGAGGCGCGTTCGCTCGCTTTCGCCTATCCGCATTCGGCGCCCGCGCTCGACGGCGTCGATCTCCGCGTGGAATCGGGCGAATACGTGGCGATACTCGGCTCCAACGGTTCCGGAAAAAGCACCCTCCTCAAACTGATAGTCGGCCTCCTCGTGCCCGATTCCGGCATAGTCCGGGTTGACGGCGGAAGGGGACCGCTCGATCCTTCGACTCAGGAAGGCGCGCGGGCCGTGCGCCGTATCGTGGGCACCGTGCTCCAGAATCCCGACGACCAGATCGTAGGTACTATCGCAGAGGAAGACACGGCGTTCGGGCCCGAGAACCTCGGTTTGAGCCGGGTCGAAGTGGATAAGCGCGTAGCGGAGGCCCTCCGCGCGGTGGGCCTTTCGCATGCGTCCCGGCGGCCGCCCCATCTCCTCTCGGGCGGGGAGAAGCAGCGCCTCGCCGTCGCGGGAGCGCTCGCCTTGGGTACGAGCGTCCTCCTCCTGGACGAGGCCGCCGCCATGATCGACCCCGCCGGCCGGGACGAGCTGCTCGCGCTCCTGGATTCCCTCGTAGCGGAGGGCCGCACGGTCATCCACGTGACCCACGCGCCCGAAGAAGTCCAGCGCGCGCGGCGCGCCGTGGTCCTCCATAGGGGAAAGATCGTCTACGACGGGTCGCCGGAGGGGCTCTACGCCCGCGGCGACTTTGCGGATTGGGGCCTCAGGCTTCCCGAAGCGGCTGTCGCGGCGGCGGCGCTCGCGCCCTTCCTCCCCGGCTTCGCCGCCGACGGACCTGAGCCGGCGCCCTTCGCCCGGCGGCTCGCCGCCTTGCGCGGCGGGGCGAATAATGCTCAGGCGGCGGTAATCTCCGCGGCGCCTCAGGCGGAAGCGCTCCCGGCGGCGTCCGCGGAAGCGCAGACCGCGGCCCTCGAGTTCGCTTCGGTCACCCACCGGTACCTTCGCGGCACGGCCTTCGCTTCCCGCGGCATCGATCGGGTCTCCTTCGCGCTCCCCCGCTTCCGCTCGCTCGCCCTCGTCGGGCCGACGGGTTCGGGCAAGTCGACGATCCTCCGGCACGCGAACGCCATCCTCCTCCCGAACGCGGGATCCATCCGCGTCCTCGGTATGGATCCGCTGGATGCCGCCGTGGACCTCGCCGCCCTCCGCCTCCGCGCGGTCCTGTCCGTCCAGCAGCCGGAGGCCGCCCTCTTCGAACGGTACGGAGCGGACGACGTGGCCTACGGACCGCGCAACGAGGGGCTCGCCGGCAAGGCCCTCGTTTCCGCGGTTTCAGGCGCGATGGAGGCGGTGGGGCTCCCCTATGCGGCGTTCAGGGATCGGGATACGCGCGGCTTGTCCGGCGGCGAGAAGCGGAAGCTCGCCCTCGCGGGAGTACTGGCGATGGAGAGCGAGCTCGTCCTCCTGGACGAGCCGACCGCGGGGCTCGACGGCGCGAGCAGGGCGCGCGTCCTGGATCTGATCCTTTCCCTCCCCGGGCGCGGCACGACCGTGGTCGCGACCACCCATTCGATGGAGGAGGCCGCGCGCTTCGACCTCGTCGGCGTGCTCAAGGATGGCCGACTCGTCGCCTACGGCCCGCCGCGGGAAGTATTCGGCGCCGCATGGCGGTCGGACTGGGGCATTTCCCTCCCGTGGGCGGCCGCGGTGGGCCGCGAGCTCGCAGCCTCCGGTTCTCCTCCCGCTTTCGTCCCGCTTACCGCGGAAGAGCTGCCGGCAGCCCTCGGCCTGGGCGGACCGGCGCCGCTTCCCGCCTCGACGGCTATGCCCGACTCCGCCGCTGCCGCGGCAATCGCCGGCGAGTCAGCGGTAGCCGGCATGGCTGCGGTAGCCGGCGCGGACGGAAGCGCGCGGCGCGGACGCCGACGGAGACGGGGAGCGAACCTCGAGTTCTTCCGGAACGCGACGCTCGGCCAGTTCCTCGATCGGCCTTCGCCCCTGCGCCGCCTACGAGCAGGGCCGAAACTATTGGCGCTCCTCGCCGTAGCGACGGCAGCGCTCGCCTGGCCGAGTCCCGCGGCCCCCTTCGCTGTCCTCTTGTTCGCCCTCCTCGCGGGGGCCTCCTTCGGCCGGATCGGGCCGCGGCACCTCTTGCGCGGCTTCCTGCCCGCCCTGCCGTACCTCGGCGTAGTAGTGATCATCCAGCTCGTCTATACATGGCCGGGCGACCCGGGCCCCGTCTTCCTGAAGTTCGGCCCCCTCGACGTCACCGGTCCCGAACTGGTCAGATCGCTCCTCCTCGTGGTCCGGCTCGTCGCCCTCATGGCCCTGCTCTCCCTCTATTCCGCGACCACCCAGCTCTCGGAAACCCTCCGCGCCTTTACGGCCTTCTTCGCTCCGGCCGAGCGCGCAGGGCTACCGGGCAGGGAGCTGGCCACGATTTCCGGGATCGCGCTCCGTTTCGTCCCGGTGCTCGTGGACGAGGCCGAACGCATCGCCGTCGCCCAACTTTCCCGCGGCGGCGGTTACGCGGGGAAAGGGAAGCTCCGCGCGGCCCTGGCCATGACGGTGCCCATCTTCTTGCGGGCGTTGGAGCGGGCGGAGGCCCTCGCCGTAGCCATGGAGCTGCGGCTCTACACGGGATCTCGTAGGAACGCAAATGCGTTCATGGACTCTAGAACGTCCGCGGACGCATAACGTCCGCGGACGCAGTAGAGTCCGAAGGGCCGTCTTGAACGGCCGTGGGCCGCCCGTGAGCGGCGGCCTTTAGTCAATTGGAACCGCGGGGAAAGTAGTTCCCGCGCAGCGGAGGCAAGCCGATGGCAGTCCTACCCGTTCGGAAAATCGCGATCGCGGGCGCCTTGTCCGCCGTCGCCGTCGTGCTCGGCGTCACGAGGCTGGGGATGATTCCCTGGTTCGCCGGAGCGTCGCTCACCATAGCCCACGTGCCGGTAATCATCGGCGCCATCCTGGAGGGGCCCGTCGTCGGCCTCGTGATCGGTTTCCTTTTCGG
>JAEWSV010000190.1 GCA_023398155.1 Spirochaetota bacterium | reverse complement strand
GCATTCGTCAACGTGGACGGAAAAGAACCGCCTCCCGAGAGGCCTCAGGCGCGGAGAAACCATGGACGGGAAGCGAGTAAAAGTACGGATGCCGACGCCGAGCTCGCCGTTTCCAGGGTTTCGGCGCGGGATGTCGCGCCTTCTACCAAGTCTTCCGCCGCCTCGATCGGGGCGCCGAGCCTGAGCGCCAGCGCTATCCCGTCCGAAGGACGGACCTCCATGGTATACGAGCGCATGCCTTTTTGGTAGCGCAGCCGCCCGAGGTACCCCTCCTCTCCGCGCGCGTACAGTTCAAAACTTTGGAGCCGGAACGCGTGCCGGGAAAAGAGCTCGGCGAATAGATCGTGGGTGAGCGGCCGGGGAGGTTTGAGCCCCTCCACTTCTATGATGATAGCGCTCGCCTCGAAGGCGCCGACGGGGACGGAGAGCATCGCGGCTCCCGATTCCGATCGCAGTAAAACAGTGGGGGCGTCCGTCTCGTCATCAAGCGCGACTCCCGCGACGGCGAGGCGCACCGTATTCGGCATCATGCGGTCAAGTATAACACGCGCCCTTTCAATTGACAGTACGGATGGCTCTCCTTACACTTTGCGGTATGGCTGACTTTTTAGCGGATACCGATTTTGATCTCTATCGGAAACTGATCTACGACGAGAGCGGCATTCATTTTTCCGCGACCAATCGCTCTATTCTGGAAAGTCGGCTCAAGGAACGACTCCGCGATAAAAAGCTCGACCACGTCCGCCAATACTACGACATAATCGTCCGCGACAAAGAAGAGATGAAGGTCCTGTTGGATTCGGTCACCACGAACCTGACGCGGTTCTTCAGGAACCAAGCCCACTTCGATGCGCTCGAGAAGTACGTGATCCCCGAACTCATCAAGATCAAGAAACCTTCCGGCGATTACAAGATACGCATTTGGAGCGCGGGCTGCTCCACAGGGGAAGAACCGTACACGATCGCCATACTCATGAAAGAACTGCTGCCCGCGCCGTGGACCGCCGAAATCATCGCGAGCGACATCAGCCTGAAATCGCTCATGGTCGGTAGGGAGGGATTCTACGCGGACGCGCGGATCGCCGGCATTCCGGAGGGAACCCTCAAGCGTCACTTCGATAAAGTCGAAGGCGGATATCGGATACACGACGATCTCAGGTCGATGATCCGTTTCGATTATCACAATTTAAAGAACGATTCTGGCCTCAGGAGCCTGGACGTGGTATTCTGCCGTAACGTGCTCATCTATTTCGACGATGTCGCCCAGAAAGCGACCGTGGAGCGATTTTGGGACGCGATGGCGTCCAAATCCTTCTTGTTCATCGGTCATTCCGAGTCCCTGTTCGGCATGAACACGAGGTTCGAATTCGTCAAGACAGAGTGGGCCTGCTTTTATCGAAAATACCAGTGATCCCCGAGGAGCGATCCGTGACCGAGGCCATTTCCGTTCTTATCGTGGACGATTCTGCGCTTATGCGCAATCTCATCTCCCGCATGGTAGAGAACACGCCGGGTCTAGCCGTCGCCGAACGGGCTATGAACGGCGTCTTCGCCCTTCAAAAAATTCCGCGCTACGATCCCGACGTCATCGTCCTTGACCTGGAAATGCCGGAGATGAACGGTATCGAATTCCTCCGCGAGCGCAGGCGGCTCGGGATTGAGATACCGGTGGTCATCCTTTCATCCATAGCTCGGCGCGGCGCCGAGATCACCATGGAAGCCCTTTCGCTCGGCGCGAGCGACTTCATCATGAAGCCGACGGGATCCGTCTCCGAGGACGTCCATACCGTAAAAGGCCAGCTCACCGATATGCTCTTGGCCTACGGAACCCAATATCGCGCCCGTCGTGGGAAAAAAGTCCCGCAAGCCTCCCTCGATCACCTTACGCGAACGAGGGAAATAGATCTCGAACCCGCGCCGGCCTCACGCATCCCGTCCGCCCCTTCGGCCTTCGAGGCCGCCCGGACCGTCCGGCCGATACGTCCGGCGGCATCGCCGATACCTGCCGAGCGGCCCAAACCGCTCCGTAAACCCGCGACAACCGAGATCATCGCCATCGGCATCTCGACCGGCGGCCCGAACGCCCTCCGCGAAATCTTCGCCAAGCTCGATCCCGACCTCAGCCAACCCGTGGTCGTGGTCCAGCACATGCCGCCGGGATTCACCGCCGAATTCGCGAAGAGCCTCGATCGGCTCTGCCCCTTGGACGTGAAAGAAGCGGAGGACGGGGATCTGGTCCAGAGCGGCCGCATCCTCATCGCCCCCGGAGACAAGCACATAGAAGTGGAGAAGCGTCCCCTCGCCGCGATCGCCCGCCTGTCGGACGCTCCGCCCGTCAACGGCCACCGCCCTTCGGCGGACGTACTCTTCGCTTCGGTCGCCCGCGAGTACGGAAACCGCGCGATGGGCGTCATCATGACCGGGATGGGCAGGGACGGCGCCCGCGAGCTCGGTTCTATCTACCGCGAGGGCGGCATCACGCTCGGCCAGAACGAGGCGTCATCGGTGGTGTACGGAATGCCGAAAGTCGCGTGGGAGTCCGGACACGTCATGGAGCAAATCGGCCTCGAGTCCATGGCGGAGCGCATCTGCGCGCTCGCGAAGGAACAGCGATAGAGTCGGCCGATCCCGGAAAAATCCTTTCTTTATTATTACTGAAGAAGGCAGTATATTTTTCTGCAGTGACGTAGTAACAATTCTTCGAGTACTTCAGGAGGCAGGGATGAAAACGACGTATCGTTGCGAAGATTGCGGTAAGGAAGTCGTGCAAGACAGCGCGCTGCCGGCGCCGGATTGCTGCGGGGACACGATGGCGCAGCTCCCCATGGAAGCATGCATGGAGCCCGGCCCAGAAGCGACCCACCGCCTCGGCGGCGACGAGCCGTGCGAGGATTTCACCGGCCGCCAGAAGTAGTCCGTAGGAATCTCTCCAACAAGAATCATTGCGAGAACGGGGCTCCGGATGGATCCGGGGCCCCGCTTATTATAGCAACCGATGGGAATTGCGGGCCGGCGATCCGCGCTCCTCAGGTGAGCGCCTCCTCGATCTCGGCGGCGCCACCTTGAGAGCGTTCGGCCTCGAACTCCTCCTCGCTCACTACCCGCACAATTTCCGGAATGACCTTGCTCGGCGATACCTTCCGCACCAAATACACGGCCAGGAAACCGAGCGCGAGGCCCACGACGCCTCCCGCCGCCCGGAAGGCCTCCGAGGATGCAGGGAACGCGAAGGCGACGGCGGCGAAGAGCGCGGCGAAGCCGAGGAAGGGGGGCAGGAAGACGAACGCGGCCTGTCCGGCAGTCGCTCCGGCCGAAGTCGCGATTTCCACGAGCTGCCCCACGTGAAGGGGCAGGCCCGCCGTATTCTCCGCCACGAAGAGGCTTCCGTTCGTCTTGCATGCATCATTCATGCAGCCGACGCACCCGTCCAGTTCGCCGCCTTTAACCGTTATCGACGTCCCCTCCATCTTGAGGACTCGCGCTATCTCGTTCATATTCACCCTCCGCCTTCTCGGGCCGCGGGCACGCGACCCTAATCCTTTCGATCGACGTCGCTTTACCGTCGTCCCGAATATCGATAAGCACGCCTTGAAGCTCGGGTCGCCCCCAAGCGTCCCGTGTCCAATCCGGAATGCCGGTACGGTACTCCGCGATCCGAGAGGCGGTGTCGGTGCCTCCCACCGAGTCAAGGCTGCCGGTCCGTCCGGCGTCGCAGATGGCCGCAGTACCGAGCGGCATCACGCGCTCGTCCGCCGTCTGGACCCGGCCGTGGGATCCGATGACCGCCGAGCAACGCCCGTCCGCGAGCGCGAACAGGGAAAGCTTTTCGGCCGTCGCGCTGCCGTGGAAATCCACGACGACGAAGGGCGTTTCCCGCCGTAGCCGCTCCAGCAGCACCGGCAGGGCCGCGTACGGGTTGTCCGCGTGGAGGCGGCCGAAGCCGGCCTGACCGAGGAGCACCGCGACCGCCACCTTCCGGTCTCCCGCGCCGTAGACCCTCGCGCCCAAGCCGGGAGCGCTCGCGGTCAAATTGGCGGGCCGGAGCACGTACGGCAAGCGCCCGATATTTTCCACGAGGTCCTTCTTGTAGAAGACGCACTCCCCGGTCGTCAGCACGTCCGCCCCCAATTTACGGAGGTAGGCCGCATGGTTACGGCCGAGCCCGTAACCTCCGGTGGCGCCGTCCGCGCAGGCGATCGTAAAATCGACTCCGCGATCGCGCCGCAGGGCGGGCAGGGCGGTCTTCATGGCGTAGACGCCCGCTTTTCCCACGATCTCGGCGATGTAGAGTATCCTCATGGGCGATCGGCCTCAGCGACGGGCCATGGGACGGCCCCCCGGGGAGTGCCCCCCGGAAGACAACTCGCGGAGTCGTCGGTCGAATTCGGCCACGGCCCGCTCGTCGGCGAGCTCGGCGCAAGCATCGCGGAGATTGAACAATCCGTCATAATAGAGCGGATCCAAGGTGACCGCCCGCTCGAAGCATTCCCGGGCCTCGTCGTAACCGCCTTCCACGAAATAGAGCACTCCGAGGTTGTTCCAGCAAGCGGCGACGGTATCGTCCCTGGCCAGGGCGCCGCGATAGCAGGCCTCCGCCTCATCGTAGCGCTCCCGCTCGTAATGAAGGAGCCCCAACGAGCTCCAAGCTTCGGCGCAATCGTCGTCGATCGCGCGGCAGCGCTCAAGACTCTCCTCGGCTTCATCGTACTCCCCCAGATGATGTTGCGCGATGCCGAGATTTAACCACAAAAGCGGATTCCCCGGTTCCAGTATGAGAGCCTTCTGGAACATGGGAATCGCGTCGGACGGCCGGTTCGCTTCCGTAAGCACGATACCGGAGTCGTTCAATGATGCCGCTGTTTCCATAAGCTCCTCCTGACCACAATATAGTCTTTTCCGTACGACGAGGCCATAGCCCCGGTTGTCCGCCTTGATCGGAGCGCCGTCCGGTTGTATATTGAAAGCGA
>JAEWSV010000166.1 GCA_023398155.1 Spirochaetota bacterium | reverse complement strand
GTCTTCACCGCCGGCGTCGGCGAGATGGCCCCCTTCATCCGGAAGAAGATCCTCACCGGCCTGGAAGGTCTCGGCATCGTCTTCGATCCCGCCAAGAACACGGCCGCCAAGACGCGCAACGCCGAGACGAACATCGCCGCCGCGGATTCCAAGATACCGATCTTCATCATTCCTACCGACGAGGAACTCGTCATGACCGAGGACGCCTACGCCCTCATGGAAGGCACCTACGACCTCCATACCAAGTTCACCTACTCCTTCCAATCGAAGGACTACGTGAACAAGGCCCGCGCCGAGGGGCTCGCGGCGGACATCGCCAAGAATCCGGCCTTGGCTTCCATCGTGGTGAAGTAAGCGGCGATGGACCACCCGATCGAGCTCGCTGGCATCGGTAACGCCCTCGTGGACGTTTTCGCGGCCGTGGACGAGGAGGTGGGTCCCCTGCTCGGGCTCCATCCCGCCCGATCGGTCCACGTGGACTACGAGCGTCTCACGGAGATCCTCGTGGCCCTGAGCGACCCCGTCGCCGGTTCCGGCGGCGGAGCGGCGAACGTGGTCAAGATCGCTTCCCTCCTCGGTCTCCGATCCGCCTTCGTCGGCAGGGTCGGGTCCGATCGGAGCGGCAACAGCGACCGCTTCGCCCGCCTCTTCGAGGACGATTTACGCGAAGCGGGCGTCCTTCCCTTGCTTGAGCGGGGAACGGAACCCACCGGCGCCTGCGCGATCATCCGCATGCCGGGGGACGCGGTCGCAGTCGCGGCCTGCCCTTCCGCGGCCTTGGGCCTTGACGCGGAACACGTGAGCGAGGACCTGATCCGCGACGTGAAGGTGCTCGCGCTGGACGGGTTCCTCTTAGGCCGCCGGCGGCTCGTGGAACGCGTCCTCACCCTCGCCGACCGTTACGGGACCGTGGTCGCTTTGGATGTCGGTTCCGACTCGCTCGCGGCCGAGCATGCGGCGTTTATCGCCGCGACGGCCCGGAAATATCCGCTGATCCTCTTCATGAACGAGGCCGAGGCCGAGTCTTTCGTTTGCGCCCTGGCCGCGGCCGAGGGCGGCGGCTACGAAAACCATGACTCGGAAGAGGAGCCGGGGGACCGTTTCAAGCCCATGCGCGCGCTTACCGAGGAAGGACCGTTCCCCATAATAGTGGTCAAACGCGGGGACCGGGGAGCCTTGGTCTTCGCGGGCGGAGACCGCCACGACGTCCCGACGCGATCGGCCGTACCGTACGACGCCACCGGCGCCGGCGACGCGTTCGCCGCCGGCTTCCTGTCGGCCTGGATCCGCGGCAAATCGCTCGCGGATTGCGCGCTTCTCGGCAACCGCGTCGCGCGGGAAGTGCTCGCGGTACCCGGCACCGGCCTGGACGGCGAACGCATACGCAAGTTAGGCCGATTGCGCTGGTAAAGGGCCGGGCTATTCGAGCTATTTGAGCAGGACGGCGTTCGTAAGCCGATGGGCGGCCTCTTCCCCGCAAAGCGCGGCGACCAAGGCCCGCGCCCATTCACCAGCGGTGCCGGCCGAACGGCTCGTGATGAGGTTCCCGTCCACGACGACGCGGTCTTCCTTCCAGCGCCCCGCCGAGACTTCCTTCTCCATGCCCGGAAAGCAGGTAAAAGCGCGCCCCGTAAGAATGCCGAGCGGAGAAAGGACCACGGCAGGGGCGGCGCATATGGCGCCGACGACTTTACCGGAAGCGACGAAGGCCTTCAGTAAATCGCCGCACGGCCTGGACGCCGCGACGTTGGTCGCTCCCGGCATGCCTCCGGGCACGAGGACCGCGTCCCAGGATGCCGGCGTCCAGCGTCCCGCCGCCGCGGACAGGTCAGCGACCGTATCCGTCGCGAGTATCGATAGTCCCCGGGAGCTCTTAACCGCCCTATCATGCCCGACCGCGGCCACCGTGACCTCCACCCCCGCGCGCCGCAGATAATCGATCGGCGTGACTGCCTCGACCTCTTCGAACCCATCCGCCAGGAAAATGATCGCCCGCTTCGCCATACGCACCTCCTTTCTTTCCGGCACCGCTCCGCCTCAACAGGCTCTTCATCCCTTCCCCGCCAGGCTCCCCCGGCTTCCGCTTCCGCTTGTACGGCCTCTTCATCCCTTCCCCGCCAGGCTCCCCCGGCACCCGCGCCCCCCCCCCAAGCACCCCCCAGCCGGGCTTCACCTGCGCGGGCGGCACGCCCGCGTCAGGTGGAAGCGCAACCTATCAGTAACCGAGCCTGTATTATATTGCATACTCTCATATACTGCCCTAAAATGGCCGAAGAGAATGAAGTATGAAACATGTCCTCGTGATCGATGAATCACCCCTCCTCAGGGAATACTTGCGTATTAAGCTCGTCGAGCAGGGTATCGAGGCGAGCGTCGCGATCAACGGCTTGGACGGCATGTCCAAAATGCGATCCATCATGCCGGACCTCGTAGTGCTCGATTATCATCTGAATCGCCAGAGCTGCCTCGAAGTGCTCGAGGAAAAGCGGAAGAACCCCAACACGGCCAACATACCGGTCATCGTCACCGCCCAGAAAATCGACCAAAAGCGCATCATCGAACTCGTCAACTACAACGTTAAGAAGGTCTTCACCAAGCCGATCCGCATCGACGCCTTCTTCAAGACGCTCTCCGAGCTCCTCGGTACGGAGTTCCAAATCGATTCCACGCCGTGCATCGTGGAAGCCCACGTGAACGATAACATCATCTTCGTGGAGATCGCCCAAGGCCTCAACCGCGAGAAGATGGACTTGCTCCGCTTCAAAATCGTGGAACTCCTGGACCTGTACGAGATCAGGACGCCGAAGGTCATCCTCATGATGAGCGATCTCAAGCTCGAGTATCCGGACGGACCTAACCTCCAAAAGCTCATCGATATAATCCTTCAGGCATCGCGGGCGAAGCATCGCGATATCCGTATCCTGACCAAAGACGATTTCGTCCGCAGCTACGTTAAGGGACGCAAGGATATCTCGGACATCGACGTGCTCGGGAATCTCCAGTTCGCCCTGGACGGCTTGCTCGCGGAGCTGGACCCGCGTATGGAGTTCGGCGCGAAGAAAGCGGAAATCATCGGCGCGCGCGTGCTTTCCTCCACCGCGGACGCCGAACTCACGGAGACCGTCCAGCTCAAATTCGACGCCGAAGCTAAGGTCGCCCCCGATTTCGAAAGCATCAAGCAAGAGGGCAAGCACCTCAAGATAGCGGCCGTGGACGACGATTTCGTCATCCAGGAACTGCTTAAGACCACTTTCGCGAGCATCGGCGCTTCGGTCGTGACCTTCAACGACGGAGCGGACTATCTCGCCGCCGCAGACAAAGAAGATTTCGACCTCGTCTTCCTGGATCTCATCATGCCGAAAATAGGCGGGTTCGAAGTCCTCACGGCCCTCCTGGACCGCAAGATCGAGCAACCAATCATCGTCCTCTCCGCGGTGACCCGGCGCGATGCCGTCGTGCAAGCCTTCCAGTCGGGAGTGAAGAGCTACCTCGTCAAACCGCTCAAACCGGATGCGATACTCCGGAAAGCCATAGAAATCCTCAAACCGAACTTCTAGGGCACCATGTCGAACAAAGCGACCGGCGAATCAAACGATCCCTACCGACGTCTTTTCGACGAGTCGAGCGCCGCTATCGCGCTCCTCGACGAGAACGGTTACATCGTCGACGCGAACGAGAGTTTCCGGCTCACCTTCGCCGCCCTCTCCGGCCGTAGCCTCGACACGTTGGATGAGTCCTTTCCAGAATTCCTCCGGACCCGGGACGCGTTCCGCTTCGCCTACCATTTTTCGCGGCTCGCGGTCGGCGCGACGCGTTCAGTCAGCCTTGAAACCGCGTTCCGCTCCTTCACGGGCGAAGCCCGTTCCCTGAAGCTGCGGGCCTGGGCCCTCGCCCGCAAGGAAGACGCTCCGCCGCCGCAACGCGGCCCCTTCGTCGTCTGCATGTTGGACGACGAGACGGAACTGCACCGGGAAGCGCGGAGGCTGAGCGCGGCGAAAGAAAACGCCGAGCGCGCCACTGAGACGAAGAGCCAGTTCCTGGCCAATATGAGCCACGAGATCCGCACGCCGATTCAGACGATCATCGGCATGACCGAGCTCATACAAAATACGAGCCTGGACCGCGAGCAGGCCGAATACGCGCGCCAGGTCCGGTTTTCGGCCGACGTCCTCCTCTCCCTCATCAACGACATCCTCGACTACTCCAAGATAGAGGCGGGAAAGCTCGCGCTCGAGCGCATCGACATAGACCTGGAGCGCACCGTAGTGCAGGCCGTGGATCTGGTGTGCCTGGAAGCCCACAGGAAAGGACTGGAGATCACCGTGGACGTTGCGCCCGACGTGCCCACGCTCATCCACGGGGACCAGGGGAGACTCAGGCAGGTCATCGTTAACCTGATAAAGAACGCCGTGAAGTTCACCCGCGAAGGCGGCATCGCCGTCTCCGTTAGGCGCGCCGAATACGACGGAGCGGCCGCCGTAACCGTCTCGGTGGCGGACACGGGGATCGGCGTTCCGCTGGAACTCAGGCCCTACCTCTTCACCACGTTCTTCCAAGGAGACGCCTCCACGACACGCCGGTTCGGCGGGACCGGGCTCGGCCTTTCCATTTCGCGCCACCTCGTGCAGCTTATGGGCGGCGAGATCCTCATGGTACCGAACGAGGGCGGAGGCTCCGTGTTCCGCTTCACGATACCTGCCGAGCTGTCGGAGTTCGACGCGCCGCGGCCGCGGCCGGAGATCAACGCCGACGACCGCATCCTCGTAGTGGACGACCACGCCGAGGCGAGGCGCGTGACGGCGGGATACCTCGCCGATCTCGGCTACGCCCACATCGAGGAAGCGGCCTCGGGCGAGGAAGCGTTACTGAAGATGGAAAGCGCGGCGGCGGCGGGCAGGCCGTACTCCATCTGTTTCATCGACATGATCATGCCGGTGATGGACGGCTGGCGCCTCACCGCCGAGGTCAACAAGGACCGGTCGGTCAACGCGGCGAAACTCGTGCTCATGGTCCCCCAGGGCATGCTCGGCGACGACGCTAAGATGACCCGCCTCAACTGGTTCGACGCCTACGTCAACAAACCCATCAAACGGGACGATTTGATCCAGGCCGTTTCCGCTACCGGAAAAGCCATCATCGACCTGGAATCCAACGGGGGAGCGGGCGCTAACGCGACGGCGGTGGACATCCCTGAGCGCGCCGTCGATTTCTTCGCGTACTCGCGCGCGGACTCGCGCGCGGAGCCGAGCGTACGGAAGCCTGGCGACGAAAAGCCCATGCTCATCGTAGAAGACCATCCGATCAACCAAAAGCTTTTCGCGCTCATCCTTGAAAAACTCGGTCACGAGCCGATGATCGCGAACGACGGGATGGAAGCCCTGGAGCTCGCGGGCGAACACGATTTCTCCCTCGTCTTTATGGATATCCAAATGCCGAGGATGAACGGCTACGAGGCGGCGCAGGGACTGCGCGAACGGAGCTACCGGGGCCCCATCATCGCGGTGACCGCGAGCGCCCTCGCCGACGAGCGCCAACGATGCTTGGACGCGGGCATGGACGACGTGCTCGTGAAGCCCTTCAAGCACGCGGATATCGAGCAGGCGATTTCCCGCTGGCTCGGTAGGGTCAGTTCCGTCGCGTCGGATGCGGCATCGGACGACGCGAAGCTCGAGCCGATCGAACTAGAGGCCGCGGCCGATGACGATCTCCTGGAGGAGCTGGAAAGCGCCGAAGGGGAAGAAGAGCCGGAAACGTCGGCCGACCCGGAGCCGGAAGCGCCGACCGCCCCGGAGCCGGAGGTGCCTAACCCGCAGACGCTCAACGCCGCGGAACTCCTGGATACCTTTTACGGTCAGGCCGAAATGGTCCGATCCCTCCTCGGCCGCTTCATCGAGCGAACCTTGGCGCAGATCATGCTCATGAGCGACCTGCTCTCCTCAGGCGACTGGGAGACGCTGCGGAGGGAAGCCCACACCATCAAGGGCAGCGCCCTCAACCTGACTGGAAAGGATCTCGGAGCGGCGGCCGCGCGCCTGGAGTCGGCGGCGAAGGACGGGGACCGCGCCGCGGCCGAAGCCGCGCTCCCCGGGATAGAACCCGCCTTCCTTCGGTTCAAAGCCGCGGCGGAGCGCTTTATCGCCGAGGGCGAGGACACGGGGACGACCGACGCGCTATAATTCCTCTATGCGTTACTCATGTTTACATACCCATACCGTTTTTTGCGATGGAAAGGAAGACGTCGAGTCCATGTGCCGCGCGGCGGCCGACCGCGGCTTCGTATCGATAGGATTCAGCTCCCACGCGCCAATCCCCTCGCCCTTCGCCGAGTCATCAGTCTGGCACATGCGTCCCGATCGGCTCGAAGAATACGCGGATGAGGTACGCGCCGCGCGCGAACGCTGGAAGGGTCGGTTGGAAGTGTACCTCGGATTGGAGATCGACTACATCCGAGGCGTCTGCGGCCCGGCGGACGGACGATTCAAGAAGATCGGCCTGGACTTCGTCATCGCGTCCGTCCACTATCTCATCCCGACGAACGGCGCGGA